>NZ_JBVHMR010000001.1:697215-785129 GCF_055558375.1 Streptomyces sp. NPDC025793
GGAGGTGTCGGGGGTGCGGCGTGGCCGTCGGCCGTCGTGAGGGAGCTTCCGGCCACGTGGCGGAGTGCCGTAGCGGCGGCGCGCTACCGTCCCTGGGTCCAGGCCTTGTCCACGGCCCGCCGTGCCGCCTCCAGGTCCACGCCCAGGCCCTGCTCGGCGAGCGCCCCGCCCAGGGCCGCGAGGGAGCCCTGGACCGCGCCCGGCGTGGCATCCGCCCCGTAGTGGTTGACCCGGATCATCTCCTTCGCCAGCGCACCCCCGCCCGCGACCAGCGGCAGCGTGGGGTCGCTCGCCAGGGCCCGGGCCACCAGCTCCGAGGCCACCACGCCCGCCGGCACCCGCAGGGTCGTCGCGACCGGCGCCGCGTCCCTCTCCTCGTACACGTACGGCTCCAGGCCGCCGCCCAGCGCCACGGCACCGGCCCGCGTGGCCAGCGCCGCGCCGCGATGCCGGCCCATCACGGCGTCGAGGCCCGCCGACTCGATCCGCTCCAGGCACGCCTGAAGCGCCAGCATCTCCAGCTGGGCCGGAGCGTGCGGCAGCACCGCGCGGCCCGCGTCGGTCCAGCGCTCCTTCCAGTCCAGCAGGGACAGGTAGGAACGGCGCGGCGCGTGCGGGTTGGCCGCCATCCGGGTCCAGGCCCGCTCGCTCACCGAGATCGCCGACACACCGGCCGGACCGCCCATCGCCTTCTGAGCCCCGATCACACACAGGTCCACGCCCCACGCGTCCGGCAGCACCGGCTCCGCGCCCACCGAGGCGACCGCGTCCAGGTAGAAGAGCGCGCCGTGCTCGCGTACCACCTCGCCGATCTCCGCGACCGGGTTGGTGTTGCCGGTCGCCGCCTCGGCGTGGACGAGGGACACGAAGTCGATCCCGGGGTGCTCGGCGAACGCCTCGCGGACCTGCTCGGCCGTGACCGCCGTGTGGAAGGGGACCGCGATGTCGTGCACGGTCGCGCCGCAGGAGCGCAGCCAGTCGCCGAAGGTCTGCCCGTAGGGGCCCGTGATCACGTTCAGGGCCACCGTGCCCGGACCGGCCGCGCCGCGGATCGCGCCCTCCAGCGGCAGCAGCGCCTCGCCCTGGGTGATCAGCACGTCCTGTCGGGTGTCCAGCAGCCGGGCCACCCCGTCCTCGATGGCGGCGAAGCGCTCGGCACTCAGCGGGGGCAGGTCGAGGAAGGGGTGCGTCACGGCGGGCTCTCTCTTCTCGTTCTCGGGTGGTTCCCGGATCTTCGGCCGGTGGGGTCGACTCCATCGATCTTAAGTGGAATGCCCCTGTTACCATCAGTTTGGTTTGAGCTACTCAAACTCTTCCTTATAATCGGAACCCAAAGGTCCCCCACAGAGAAGATCACTCCCCATGAAGACGTTCCTCGGGCGCCGGTCCCGCTTCCTGGCCGCCACCACCGCGACCGCCGCGCTGGCGCTCGTGGTCGCCGGCTGCTCCTCCAGCGGATCGGGAGGCGGTCCGACGACCGTCAAGGGGGTCCACCTCGTCAAGGGCGGCCAGCTGACCACCTGCACCCACCTGCCGTACCCGCCGTTCCAGTCGGAGGTCGACGGCAAGGTGCAGGGCTTCGACGTCTCCCTGATCGACCTCGTCGCCAAGAACCTGGGCGTCAAGCAGCAGATCCTGGACACGCCGTTCGAGAACTTCAAGACCGGCGCCTTCCTGAACTCCGGCCAGTGCGACCTGGCCGCCGCCGGCATGACGATCACCGCCGAGCGCAAGAAGAACGTCGACTTCTCCGACCCGTACTTCGAGGCCACGCAGGCCGTGCTCGTCGCCAAGAACAGCGGCATCACCTCGTTCGCCGGCCTCAAGGGCAAGAAGCTCGGCGCGCAGGCGCAGACCACCGGTGAGGACTACGCCCGCGGCAAGGGCTACGACCCGGTCTCCTTCGCCTCCTCCGACGCGGTCCTCAACGGCCTGCGCACCGGCCAGGTCCAGGCCGTCGTCATCGACTACCCGGTGGTCCAGGGGTGGCTGAAGGACAAGGCCAACGCGAACGCGTTCAAGGTCGTCGACAACCTCAAGACCGGTGAGCAGTACGGCTTCACGGTCAAGAAGGGCAACAAGGCCCTGCTCGACGCCATCAACACGGCCCTGAAGGACGCCAAGGCCGACGGCACGTACAAGAAGATCTACGAGAAGTGGATCGGCCCGTACAGCGCCTCCGTCGCCTCCCCGGCCGCCTCCGCCTCCGCGTCCTGACCCCATGGCCATCGACACGGACGCAGAACTCCAGCCGAGGAGAAGCGGTCTGACGCCCCGTCAGAAGCGTCGGCTGTCGCGCGGGGCGCAGTACGTCGTCTTCGTCGCCGCGGTGGTCGCGCTCGCGGCCGGCGCGGACTGGGGGCGGCTGAAGAACCAGTTCGCGCAGGCCCACATCGCGCGCCAGCTGTTCCCTGACCTCATCACGGTGGCCCTGAAGAACACCGTGCTGTTCACCCTGTCCGGGTTCGTGGTCGGGCTCGCCCTCGGCATGGTCATCGCCCTGATGCGCCTGTCGTCCGTGGGGCCGTACCGCTGGCTCGCCGGCGTCTACATCGAGATCTTCCGCGGCCTGCCCGCGCTGCTGATCTTCATCTTCGTGGGCACCGGCGTGCCGCTGGCCTTCCCGAGCATCGAGTACCCGGGCGGCATCTACGGCAAGGTCGCCGTCGCGCTCGGACTGGTCTCCGCCGCCTACATGGCGGAGACGATCCGCGCGGGCATCCAGGCCGTACCCAAGGGGCAGATGGAGGCGGCCCGTTCGCTCGGGTTCTCGCCCGCCAGGGCCATGGTCTCCATCATCCTGCCGCAGGCCTTCCGCATCATCCTGCCGCCGCTGACCAACGAACTCGTCCTGCTCTTCAAGGACTCCTCGCTGGTGCTGTTCCTCGGCGTCACACTGGAGCAGCGCGAGCTGTCCAAGTTCGGCAACGACCTGGCCAGTACGACGGCCAACTCCACGCCGATCCTGGTCGCGGGCCTGTGCTACCTGCTGATCACGATCCCGCTCAGCCTCGTCGTGCGCAGGATGGAATCCAAGGCCAAGAGGGAGATCAGGTGAGCCGCCCCGAGATCCGTGTCCGGGATCTGCACAAGTCCTTCGGCGACAACCAGGTGCTCAAGGGCATCGACCTGGAGATCGACCAGGGTGAGGTCGTCTGTGTCATCGGCCCCTCCGGCTCCGGCAAGTCCACGCTGCTGCGCTGTGTGAACCTGCTGGAGGAGCCCACCAAGGGGCAGGTCTTCGTCGGCGGAACCGAGATCACCGACCCCGACGTGGACATCGACGCCGTACGCCGCCGGATCGGCATGGTCTTCCAGCAGTTCAACCTCTTCCCGCACCTCAGCGTCACCGAGAACCTCACGCTGCCCCAGCGCCGGGTCCTCGGGCGGGACAGGGCGAGCGCGGCGAGGACCGCCGCCGAGAACCTCGCCCGCGTCGGCCTGTCCGAGAAGGCGGAGGCGTATCCAGCCTCCCTCTCCGGCGGGCAGCAGCAGCGCGTGGCCATCGCCCGGGCCCTCGCCATGGGCCCCCAGGTGATGCTCTTCGACGAGCCGACCTCCGCGCTCGACCCGGAACTGGTCGGCGACGTCCTCGCGGTCATGCGCCGGCTCGCCCGCGAGGGCATGACCATGATGGTCGTCACGCACGAGATGACCTTCGCCCGCGAGGTCGCCGACCGGGTCGTCTTCATGGACGGCGGCGTGATCGTCGAGGACGGCACCCCGGCCCAGGTCATCGGCAACCCGCGGCACGAGCGCACCCGCCACTTCCTGTCCCGGCTGCTCGACCCGGCGATGGCCGAGGTGGAGGAGGAGACCTCCGACCAGGTGGGCGGGCCCGCGCAGTAGCTCATTAAGGTGCAGTACATGAGCGATGGCGCCGTGCTGCACGTGAAGGGGCGGGTCCTCGTCGGGCCCGAGGACGTCCGCGACGAGCTGTGGGTGGTCGGGGGCAGGATCTGCCACGACCGCCCCGTCGGGGCCCGGGACGTCACCACCGTCGAGGGCTGGGTGCTGCCCGGCCTCGTGGACGCGCACTGCCACGTCGGCCTCGACGCGCACGGCCCGGTCGACGCGGACACCGCCGAGAAGCAGGCGCGCACCGACCGGGAGGCGGGCGCCCTGCTGCTGCGGGACGCCGGCTCGCCCTCCGACACCCGCTGGATCGACGACCGCGACGACCTGCCGAAGATCATCCGGGCCGGCCGGCACATCGCCCGCACCCGCCGCTACATCCGCAACTACGCGTGGGAGATCGAGCCCGAGGACCTGGTCGCCTACGTCGCCCAGGAGGCCAGGCGCGGCGACGGCTGGGTCAAGCTCGTCGGCGACTGGATCGACCGCGACCTCGGCGACCTGTCCGCCTGCTGGCCGCGCGAGGCGGTCGAGGCCGGGATCGCGGAAGCCCACCGCCTCGGCGCCCGCGTCACCGCGCACTGCTTCGCCACGGACTCCCTGCGCGATCTGGTCGAGGCGGGCATCGACTGCGTCGAGCACGCCACGGGCCTCACCGACGACCTGATCCCGCTCTTCGCCGAGCGGGGCGTCGCGATCGTCCCCACCCTCGTCAACATCGCCACCTTCCCGCAGCTCGCGGCCGGCGGCGAGAGCAAGTTCCCGCGCTGGTCCGCGCACATGCGCCGACTGCACGAACGCCGCTACGACACCGTGCGCAGTGCCTACGACGCGGGCATCCCGGTCTACGTCGGCACGGACGCCGGCGGCTCACTGGCCCACGGTCTGGTGGGCGCCGAGGTCGCCGAACTGGTCACCGCCGGCATCCCGCCCGTGGCCGCCCTGTCCGCCACGACCTGGGGCGCCCGCGCCTGGCTCGGCCGGCCCGGACTGGAGGAGGGCGCACCGGCCGACCTGGTGGTGTACGAGGGCGACCCGCGCGCCGACGTACGGGTGCTGGCGGCGCCGCGCCGGGTCGTGCTGAACGGGAAGGTTGTGGAGTAGGAGAGGCGCCGGGGAACGCATGTGCTTCACGATTCGAAGAGGCGTGCGGAAACGGCCCGATTGAGTGAAGTAACCGGGGAACACTGACCGTTCACCCGTAGTGCGTACAAGGTTGACGGGTCCCAAGCACGTTTCTTCCGGGGAGTCCCACCGCCTTGAACACCTTGACCAGAGCGAACTTCCGCATGCCCGCCCGTCGTCTCGCCGCCGTGGCGACGGTCACGGCCCTCGCCGCGGCACCCGCGGTCCTGGGCGCGGGCGCCGCGCACGCGACCGGTGACCACGGTCGCGCCTCCGCCGTCGTCCTGCGCACCGGGCTCGACGTGTCCCTGCTCAACAAGACCGTCGACGTCCCGCTCGCCCTCTCCCTCAACGAGGTCCGGGCGCCGCAGAGCGCGGACAGGACCGCGCTGTCCGCCCGGCTCGACGGCGTGGACGGCGGCAGGCCGTTCACCGTCCTCGGCGCGGACGTGGCCTCGGCGAAGGCCACGGTGACCGCGCGGCGCGCCGAGGGCTCGGTCCGGCTCGCCCACGCCCGTCTGCACGTCCCCGGCCTGCCCCTGCTGTCCCTGATCGAGGCCGACGCGGTCACCGCACAGGCGGTCTGCGAGGCGGGCAGGACGCCCGTCGCCGCCGCGAACGTCCTCGGCGTCACGGTCCTCGGCAAGCGCGTCACCCTCACCGCCGACGGCCCGACCGAGGTGAAGGTGCCCGGCGTCGGCGAGGTCCGCCTCGATCTGTCCCAGCGGCGCACCACGACCCGTACGGCCGCCGCCACCGCCCTCCAACTCAAGGTCTCCGTCAACCCGTTGAAGCTCAACGTCGCCGACGTCGAGGGCGCGGTCACGCTCGCCCGGGCGACCTGCGAGTCCCCGACGGCCGCGTCCTCGGGCGACCCGGTGCCGAGCCACGACCCGGCCGCCGGCACGACGTCCGGGGACGCGCCCGGCAAGGCCGCCCCCGCCTCCGACGTGAAGCCCCAGGGCGGCACGTCGAAGAGCAACCTCGCCGAGACCGGCGGCAGTTCGGCGACCCCCTACCTCGCGGGCGGCGCGCTGGCGCTCGTCCTGGCGGGCGGGGGAGCGGTGGCCGTGGCCCGGCGCCGCAGGAGCTGACGCAAGGCTGAGGCAGGGCTGACGCGGCGCTGACGCCCTGGCACCGCCCCCTTCCCGGCTGTCCCACCGGGAAGGGGGCGGCGCCGGAGCGGAGCCCCGGTCACGGGAGTGCGGCGGACAGGGCCGAGAGGAACCCGTTGACCGTGGCCCGGTCGCGCACGGCCACCCGCACCCACTGATCGCCGAGCCCCGGAAACGTGTCACCCCGGCGCACGGCGTAGCCGGCCTCGCGCAGCCGTCGCCGTACCTCCGCCGCCCCCGCCATCCGGACCAGCACGAACGACCCCTCCGCCGGACCGGCCACCGAGACACCCCGGTCGGCGAGCGCCGTCAGCCCCGCCACCAGGTGGGCCCGGTCGGCCGCGATGCGATGCGCCGCGTGCCCCGCCTCCGCCAGCGCCCGCGGTGCCACACACGCCTCGGCGGCGGCCAGCGCCGGCGTCGACACCGGCCACAGCGGCTGGGCCTGCTCCAGCGAGGCGATGATCTCCGGCGCGGCCAGGACGTACCCGATCCGCAGCCCGGCCAGCCCCCAGGTCTTGGTCAGGCTGCGCAGGACGACCAGCCCGGGCACGTCCGTGCGCCCGGCCAGCGCCTCCCGCTCGCCCGGCACCGCGTCCATGAACGCCTCGTCGACCACCAACGTCCGTCCGGGACGGGCGAGTCGGGCGATCCCGTCCGCCGGATGCAGGACCGACGTGGGGTTGGTCGGATTCCCGATCACCACCAGGTCGGCGTCCTCCGGCACCGCCGCCGGATCCAGCCGGAACCCGTCCGTCTCCCGCAGCAGCACCCGCTCCACGGTGTGCCCGGCGTCCCGCAGCGCGGCCTCCGGCTCGGTGAACTGCGGGTGCACGACCACCGGCCGGTTGACCTTCAGGGCCCGGGCCAGCAGCACGAACGCCTCCGCCGCCCCGGCCGTCAGCAGCACCCGCTCCACCGGCAGCCCGTGCCGCGCCGCCACCGCCGCCCGCGCGGCCCGCCCGTCCGGGTAGGCCGCGAGCGAGCCCAGCGACGCGGCGATCCGCTCCCGCAGCCAGGCCGGGGGCGTGTCCGCGCGCACGTTGACGGCGAGGTCGACCAGCTCCGAGCCGTCGTCCCGCACCTCGGCGTCGCCGTGATGCCGCAGATCGTGCCCGGTGTCCCTGATGTCCCCGGTCTCTCCGGTGTCCTCAGTGCGCATGGCTGTGCGTGTGCCCCCCGTGATGGTGATGCCCGTGCCCGTGGTCGTGCCCGTCGTCGTCCGGGTGGAAGTGCGGCTGCTGCGGCAGCCCCACCTTGTCCTCGAAACCGGGCAACGCGATCCGGTACACGCACGAGTCGCAGTTCATCCGCAGATCGCCCTCGACCGCCTCCGCGTACCGCTCCATCACCAGGTCCAGCAGTTCCGGCTCGGGCCCGATGACGTCGGCGGACCGCACCTCGACCTCCGGGTGCGCGGCCGCCCAGCCCTCGGTCTGCTGCCGCACCCGGTCCGGCAGGATCCCGGTGAACAGGAAGTAGGGCAGGACGACGATCCGCTTCGCCCCCAGCCGCGCGCATCGGTCCAGCCCGCTCGGCACGTCCGGCGCCGCCAGCGACACGAACGCCGTCTCCACCCCGGCGTACCCCCGGCCCTCCCACAGCAGCCGCGCCGCCTTGTGCACCTCGGCGTTGGCGTCCGGGTCCGTCGAGCCGCGCCCGACCAGCAGCACGGTCACATCGGCCCGGTCCCCGGGCGTACGGGCGCCGCCCCCGAGGGCCTCGTCCAGCCGCCGCTCCAGCACGCCCAGCAGCGAGGGGTGCGGGCCCAGCGGACGGCCGTAGGTGTACGAGATCCCCGGGTGCCGTTCCTTCTCGCGGGCCAGCGCGGCCGGGATGTCGCCCTTGGCGTGCCCGGCGGACACCAGCATCAGCGGCACCGCCGCGAACCGGCGTACGCCCCGCTCGACCAGCTCGGTGACGGCGTCGCCGAGCGGCGGCGGGGACAGCTCGATGAAGCCGCCCGCGACGGGCAGTTCGGGGTGGCGGCGGCCCAGCTCCCGCACGAAGTCGCGGAACGCCTCGGCTCCGGCCTCGTCCCGGGTGCCGTGGCCGGCGATGAGCAGGGCGGGCGGCGGGGTGGTCACGGGGTCTCCTCGGGTGAAGTGGGGTGGTACAACAGGGCGTTGAGCGCGGCGGCGGCGACCGCCGACCCGCCCTTCTCGGACACGTTGCTCACGGCGGGCAGCCCGCTCTCGCGCAGCGCGGCCTTGGACTCGACCGCGCCGACGAAGCCGACCGGCAGCCCGATGACGAGCGCCGGGGCGGCGTCCAGGGTGAGCAGCTCCTCCAGCGCGGTGGGGGCGTTGCCGATCACCCACAGGGCGCCGGGCCCGACCTGCTCGTACGCCAGCCGGATGGCGTGGGCGGAGCGGGTGAGCCCCGCGACGGCCTCGGCATCCCTGAGCCGGCACACGGTCTCGCGGCGGGTGATCCCGGCGCCGACCATCTCCACGTCCACGACGACGGGCGCCCCGGCGTGCAGTGCGGCATGCGCCCTGACCAGGTCGTCCTCGTCGGTCACGAGGTCGGTCGCGTACTCCAGGTCGGCGGCGGAGTGGATGACCCGCTCCACCACCGCCCGGGTCAGCGGCGGGAAGTGCGAGGTGTCCAGGCGGGCGCGCAGCCGCCGATAGGACTCCTGCTCGATGGGGTGGACGATCCGGTTCACTCGGCTTCCTCCTGCTCGCCGGGCTGCGCCGCCTGCCAGCGGTAACCGCGCGGGGTCACCATGCGGCCCGCGACGATCCGGGTCGCGGTGTTGCCCACCGTCACGACCGTCATCATGTCGACCGTCGCCGGGTCGAGCGCACCGAGCGTGGTCACCCGGCTCGACTCGTCCGGCCGGGTCGCGCTCCGGACGACACCGACCGGCGTCGCCGGCTCCCGGTGTCCGGCGAGGATCGCGAGCGCCTCGGGCAGCTGCCAGTCGCGGCCCCGCGAGCGCGGGTTGTAGAAGGTGACGACGAGGTCCGCCTCGGCCGCCGCCCGCACCCGCCGCTCGATGACCTCCCACGGCGTGTGCAGGTCGGACAGGCTGATGGACACGTGGTCGTGGCCCAGCGGCGCGCCCAGGATCGCCCCGGCGGCCAGCGCCGCCGTCACACCGGGCACCCCGACCACGTCGATGTCGTCGGACGCCTCGGCCAGCGCCGGGGACGCCATCGCGTACACACCGGCGTCCCCGCTGCCGATCAGGGCCACCGCCTGCCCCTTGCGGGCCTCCGCGACCGCCGTACGGGCCCGCTCCTCCTCGGCACCGAGCCCGGACTCCAGCACCCGGGTGCCCGGCCGCAGCAGATCGCGGATCTGGTCGACGTACTGGTCGAGCCCCACCAGCACGGAGGCGCGCCGGAGTTCGGCCGTGGCGCGCGGGGTCAGCAGGTCCCGGGCGCCCGGTCCGAGCCCGACCACCGCGAGCCGCCCGCGCCCCGGACGCCGTACGACGGCACAGGTGGCCATGGCGGGCCGGCCGTCGGCGCGCACCGACTTCCGCTTGGGGACGAGGAGTTCACCGCCGCGCACCAGCGCGGCCGCCTCCGCCACGGAGGGCGTGCCGACCGCCGCGAGCGGCGCCTTCGACGGATGGGGCACCTCGACGCCCGCCAGCTCCCCGGCCGCGTACGTCACCAGCGGGACCCCCAGCCGCTCGGCGGCCGCGACGATCCCCGGCTCCGCCGACTTGGCGTCCACGGTGGCCAGTTCGGCGACCGACCGCGCCGAGAGCCCCGCCTCCGCGAGCGCCTCCTCGACCAGCCCGAGCACCTCCTCGACCGGCGCACCCGCGGACGCGCCGACGCCGACCACCAGCGACGGCGGCCGCAGCAGCACCTCGCGCTCGCCGGGCACGACGGCCCGGTCGGTCAGCCGGACGGTGTACGCCCCGTGCGCGGAGGTGGGCAGGGGCGGCAGGGGCCAGGCGACCTCGGCCTCCAGCGCGACGGGTTCGCCGTCCAGCAGGGCCCGCGAGACCACGGCCACCGAACCCTCGTACGGCAGCCCGAGCGTGTCCAGCCCCGGCAGCCCGACGGAGTCCGTCGCGGTCGTCACCACGGGCTCCGCGCCCAGCAACTCGCCCACCTCGCGGGCGAGTTCGTTGGCGCCGCCGCCGTGCCCGCCGATGAGCGACACCGCGTACCGGCCGCCCTCGTCGACGCACACCACGCCCGGGTCGGCGGTCTTGTCGCCGAGCAGCGGCGCGAGCAGCCGCACGGTCGCGCCCGTCGCGAGGAAGCACACCAGCTGCTCGCACTGCGCGAACGCCGCCCGCACCGCCTCCCCGACGGGACCCTCGTACACCCGCGTCCGCTCCGGCCACGCCGCGGCCAGCCGGTCCCGCGCCGCCGCCCCCGCCGCGGTGGCGGAAATGAGGCCGATCACTCGTCAACTCCCTTACTCGATGCCTGGGTTCGCACGCCCCAGAGCAGAAACACAGGATTGGCCGCCGCCAGCCGGGACACCTCGCCCGGCAGCGGTGCCAGGCGCGACGACTGCAACAGCACCCCGTCGCAGCCGAACCCGGCGGCCGTGAGCGCCGCGCGCGCCGCCGGTACCCGGTCGAGCGCGGCCATGGCGACGACGACGGTCCGCCGCGCCCGCCGCGCACAGGCGCCGATGATGTCCGGCAGCTCCCGGCCGCCACCGCCGACGAACACCGCGTCGGGATCGTCGAGCCCGTCCAGCGCCGTCGGCGCCGAGCCGTGCACCACGGCCACGTCGACGCCGTGGGCGCGGGCGTTGGCCCGCACGCGCCGCACACCGTCCGCCGTCTTCTCCACGGCGACGACGGCCGCGCCGAGCCGCGCGCACTCCACGGCCACCGAGCCCGACCCGGCGCCCACGTCCCAGACCAGGTCGCCGAGCCGGGGCCCGAGCCGGGCCAGGGCCAGCGCGCGCACCTCGAACTTGGTGATCATCGAGTCCCGGTGCGTGAACGCGTCCTCGTCCAGCGCCCACCCGCCGGGCTGCTCCGGCACCCCGGCGACCGTGCGCACCGCGCCGAGCGCACGCGTCTCGTCCAGGCACAGCACCACGCTGACGTCCGTGCCCCAGTCCCGGGCTGCGGCCTCGTCGGGCGTGACCCGTTCGACGCGCTCGTCCACGGAGCCGAGGGCGGAGGCCACGACCAGGACACGCCCGCCGGACGGGTGAGCCGACGCCGACGCAGACGCCGTCTCCGGTCCGGGGGAGTCGTGCGCGGCAGCGGTCACCGGCTCGGCCGACGTGCTGCCCGGCGCCCGCGGGCCGTGCCGCAGCAGCGCCGACCCCAGTTCCGCCGGACCCGCGCCCGGACCCGTCAGCACCGCCACCTTGGGCCGCGCCCGGCACACGTTGACGGCCGTGCGCAGATCCCGGCCGTGCGCGCTGACCACGACCGCGTCGTCCCAGGGCAGCCCGATCCGCGCGAACGCCGTCGCCACGGAGGAGACCCCCGGCCGTACGTCCAGCCGCCCGGCCCCGAACCGCTCGGCCAGCGCCCGCACGATCCCGAAGAACCCCGGATCCCCGGAGGCCAGCACGAGCACCGGCAGCTCCTTGCCGACGTACTCCGCGATCGTGTCCAGGGCGGGCGCCAGCGGCCCGAGGACGACGCGCCCGGTGCCGTCGGGCAGCCGTACGGCGTCCAGGTGGCGCCGGCCGCCGACGACGAGCGCGGCCCCGGCGAGGACCTCTTCGGCAAGCGGCGCGCCCGTCCCCCTCGCTGTCCCTGTCCCTGTCCCGACGACCGTGATCAACTCTTCGCCCTCTGCTCGCGCAGGGCCCGCCGGGCCTCCGGGTCGGCCTTGCGGAAGCCGTGGAAGTGCCCGGGGTGGTACAGGTGCGAGCGGGTGCCGTGGGCGTCGAGCGCCGGGCCGACCAGGAAGAGCGTGTGCTTCCAGAGCTTGTGCTCCTTGACCGTCTCCTCCAGCGTGCCGATCGTGCACTTCACGACCAGTTCCTCCGGCCAGGTCGCCTGGTGCGCGATGACCACCGGGGTGTCGGTCGGGTAGCCGCCCTCCAGCAGTTCGCGCACCAGCTGGCCGCTGCGGGCGGCCGAGAGGAAGATCGCCATCGTCGTACCGTGCCGGGCGAACTCCCGGACCTCCTCCCCGGGCGGCATCGGCGTCTTGCCGCCGCCCAGCCGGGTGAGGACGACGGACTGCGCGACCTCGGGGATCGTCAGCTCGCGCTGCGCGAGGGCGGCCACGGCGGAGAAGGAGGAGACACCGGGGACGACCTCGGTGGCGATCCCGATCTCCGCGCACCGGTCGAGCTGCTCCTGCGTGCCGCCCCACAGCGCCGGGTCGCCGGAGTGGATCCGGGCCACCTTCAGGCCCGCGGCGTGGGCCCGCGCGTAGACGGCGACGACGTCCTCCAGGGACATGGCCGCCGAGTCCAGGATCTCCGCCTCCGCGCGCGCGTGTTCGAGGACCTCCGCCTGGACCAGGCTGGCCGCCCAGATCACCACGTCCGCGTCCGCGATGGCGCGCGCGGCGCGGAACGTCAGCAGGTCGGCGGCGCCGGGGCCGGCACCGACGAACGTCACCTTTCCGGTGGTGGCATCGATGAGGGCATCGGCCATGAGAAAGATCCTCTCGTACGGAAAACACACAGCAGAAGCAGTGAAATGTCAGGGTGTGAGGCGATATGGAAGGTGCCGGATGTGCACGAAGGCGCCTCGATCGGATAGCAAGTCCCTATGGCGGTCTTCGTCGCGCTCGGCGCGTTCCTGATGACGCTGGCCGGCGGCTGGACGGCTCAGCGCGTGACCGACCGTCGGCACCTGGTCCTGGGCCTCGCCGGCGGTCTGATGCTGGGCGTGGTCGGCCTGGACCTGCTGCCGGAGGCGCTGCACGCCGCCGACCGCGAGATCTTCGGCGTACCCGCCGCCCTGCTGCTCTTCGTGGCCGGCTTCCTGCTGGCCCATCTGGTGGAACGCACCCTGGCCGCGCGCCAGGCCGCCCACGGCGGCGACGAGTCCCACCACCACCGGGCGCCCGAGGTGGGCCTGGCGGCGGCCGGCGCGATGGTGGGACACAGCGCCATGGACGGCGTGGCGATCGGCGCGGCCTTCCAGGTGGGCGGCGGCATGGGCGCGGCCGTCGCGCTCGCCGTGATCGCGCACGACTTCGCCGACGGCTTCAACACCTTCACCCTCACGAGCCTGTACGGCAACGCCCGCCGACGGGCCGTGGCGATGCTGGTGGCCGACGCCTGCGCACCGCTGGTGGGCGCGCTGTCGACGGCCTTCGTCCACATCCCCGAACCGGTGCTCGGCGGCTATCTGGGCCTCTTCGGCGGCGTGCTGCTCTATCTCGCCGCCGCCGAGATCCTGCCCGAGGCCCACCACGAGCACCCGGCGCGCTCCACCCTGCTGTGCACCGTGGCGGGCGCGGCCTTCATCTGGCTGGTGGTGGGCATCTCCGCCGGCTGACCCGACGCCCGCCCGACGTGTGAACGGCCGACCGCCTGCCGGGTCGACCGGGTGTCCGCCGGCCCGGTGACCGGCGTCCGTGCTGTCCGAGTGTCCGACGGCCCAGCCGCCCGTGCGTCCGGCGGCCTGCCGACCGACAGCCCGGCCGGCCACGCGGGCCCGGCTGACCTCGGAGGCCCCGCAGGCCCCGCCGACCCGGCTGGCCCCGCAGGCTCGGTGGTCGGACCGGTGGCAGGCCGGAGGGGTCACAGTTTGCCGCCTCGGCCGGCGTCGCGGCGTGGGGGCGCGATCAGCGTGGAGAGGTACGGCAGCGGCTCCGCGCCCAGCTCGGCGGCCGGCCGTACCGACTCCTCCGGCAGCCCGAGCGCCGAGCCCCACACGGCGTCCCCGATCCGCCCGGTCTCCGCGAGGGCCTCGGCCACCTCCGCGGCCTGCCGGCCGAACTTGTACGCCACGACCGTCCCCGGCCCGGCCAGCGCGTCCTTGAGCACGGCGGACCCGGCCGTCACCGGTACGAGGGTCAGCGGCTCGGTGCCCTCGGTCAGCACCGCACCCGAGCGCGCCGCGAGATCCTGCATCGCGGTGATCCCGGGCACGGTCTCCACGACCACCTCCGGCACCAGCTCCACGATGGTCTGCGCGAGATACGTGAACGTCGAGTACACGTTGGGATCGCCGATCGTGGCGAAGGCGACGGAACCGCGTTCCCGCAGCAGTTCGGCGACCCGGCCGCCCGCCGCGTCCCAGGCCGCCTCCCGGCGCGCCCGGTCGGTCCGCTCGTTCAGCGCGAACACCACCCGGACGACCTTCTCGACGGGCACGTAGTGCAACACGGTCGCCTCGGCGCGACCCGGCTCGCCCACATCCCTTCCGTCAGGCGCGGCCATGACGGGTACGACGACGACATCGGCCGCGCGCAGCGCGTTGACCCCCTTGACCGTCACCAGCTCCGGGTCACCCGGACCGACCCCTACTCCGATCAGCCTGCTGCTCATGACGTCCGGCACCTCTCCACGAACCGATGGGCCACACCGGGCTCGGCCGCCCAGTGCGTGTGCAGATAACTCGCGTGCACGCCCCGCTGCACGAAACCTTCCACCCGCCGCACGGGCGTCCTGACCCCCCAGGCGGGGGCCGCACCGGCACCCGGCTCGACGACCGTGCGATGGAACTCGTGTCCCCGCATCCGTGTCCCGGCGACGGCCAGCACACTGTCGCCGACGGCCACGGCGTCCCGGTAGCCGAGGGTGAGCCGCTCCGACATCCGCGCGGTGGCATCGAGCACCCCGCACATGGGCTGCCCGTCCAACTCCCGGCAGAGGTAGAGGAACCCGGCGCACTCGGCCGCGACGGGAGCACCGCCGAGGGCCAGTTCAGCCACGGCCTTCCGCAGCGGTTCGTTGGCCGACAGCTCACCGGCGTACACCTCGGGGAACCCGCCGCCGATCACCAACCCGGCCGTGTCTTCGGGCAGTTGCTCGTCCCGCAGCGGGTCGAAGGTGACGACCTCGGCGCCGGCGGCGGTGAGGAGTTCGGTGTGCTCGGCGTAGGAGAAGGTGAAGGCGGGACCGCCGGCGACGGCCACTACAGGCGTCCGCTTCTCATTCTCAGCCGGGCGAGTCGGGTGGACGTGGCTGGGCAGGGCGGGGGTCCAGGGGGCGGAGTCCCCTGGTACGGCTCCGGCAGCCCGGGCGAGCCCCTCCAGCGCCGCAAGGTCACAGCCCGCCGCCACCTGCGCGGCCATCGCGGCCACGGCCTCGACCGCCGCTCCGCGCCGCTCGGCAACCGGTACCAGTCCCAGATGCCGCGACGGCGTATCCACCTGGGGAACCCGCCGCAGCACACCCAGCACCGGCACACCGGCCGAGTCCAACGCCTCCCGCAGCAGCTCCTCATGCCGGTCGGACGCGACCTTGTTGAGGATCACGCCCCCGACCCGCACCTCCGGATCCCACGAAGCGAACCCGTGCACCAGCGCCGCCACCGACCGGGACTGCGACGACGCGTCGACCACCAGCACCACCGGCGCCCGCAGCAGCTTCGAGACATGGGCGGTGGAGGCCAGCTCGCCTTCCCCCGCCGCCCCGTCGTACAGCCCCATCACACCCTCGACCACGGCCAGGTCGCACCCCCGCGCCCCGTGCAGGAACAGCGGAGCGACCAGCTCCGGCCCGCACAGGTAGGCGTCCAGGTTCCGCCCGACCCGACCGGTCGCGAGCGCGTGGTACCCGGGGTCGATGTAGTCCGGCCCGACCTTGTGCGGGGACACGGCGAGCCCCCGCGCGGCGAACGCGGCCATCAGCCCCGTGGCCACGGTGGTCTTGCCGCTGCCCGAGGAGGGCGCGGCGATGACCAGCCGTGGCATCGACGACATCACCACTCGATGCCCTTCTGGCCCTTCTGCCCCACGTCCATGGGGTGCTTGACCTTGGACATGTCGGTGACGAGATCCGCGAAGTCGACCAGCTTCTCCGGCGCGTTCCGCCCGGTGATCACCACGTGCTGGGTGCCCGGCCGGTTCCGCAGCACGTCCACGACCTCGTCGGTGTCCACCCAGCCCCAGTGCATGGGATACGCGAACTCGTCCAGCACGTACAGCCGGTACGTCTCGGCCGCCAGGTCCCGCTTGACCTGCTCCCAGCCCTCCCGGGCCTTCTCCTCGTTGTCCATCTGGGCGTCGCGCTGCACCCACGACCAGCCCTCGCCCATCTTGTGCCAGTCGACGGTGCCGCCCTCGCCGGAGGCGCCGAGCACGCGCAGCGCGTTCTCCTCGCCGACCTTCCACTTCGCCGACTTGACGAACTGGAACACCCCGATCGGCCACCCCTGGTTCCAGGCGCGCAGCGCGAGCCCGAACGCGGCGGTGGACTTGCCCTTGCCGATCCCGGTGTGCACGACGACCAGCGGGCGATTGCGTCGCTGACGGGTCGTCAGGCCGTCGTCCGGCACGACACTCGGCTGCCCCTGTGGCATTACGCGGCCCTCCTCGACGTACCGTGCGTCCCCTGCACATCCCTGACCAGCCCGGCGATCGAGTCCGCCCGCAGCTCGTCCAGCGTGACGGCCGCACCGCCCAGCTCACCCGCGAGCTGCCCGGCGAGCCCGAGCCGCACCGGCCCCGACTCGCAGTCCACGACCACCGACGCGACCCCCTCGGCCGCGAACAGCCGTGCCGCCCGCCCGGCCAGCGCAACCGGCCCGGTCCCACCCGTCGCCCGACCACCACCCCGGCCGGAGGCTCCCCCAGAGCCGAAAGCCTGGGGGGACCCCCATCGCGCCGCCCCTCCGTCTGTCGCCCGCCCGTCGGTCACCACGACCACCAGCGCCCTGCGCGCCGGATCCCGCAGCCGCTCCACCCGCAGCACCTCGTGCGCCTTGAGCAGCCCGGCCGCCAGCGGCGTACGACCGCCCGTCGGCAGCGACTCCAGCCGTACGGCGGCCGCGTCCACGGACGAGGTCGGCGGCAGCGCGACATCCGCTCCCGCCCCCCGGAACGTCACCAGTCCCACCTTGTCCCGCCGCTGGTACGCGTCCAGCAGTAGCGACAGCACCGCGCCCTTCACCGCGCCCATCCGCTGCCGCGCCGCCATCGAGCCGGAGGCGTCGACCACGAACAGCACGAGGTTGCCCTCGCGCCCCTCCCGCGTCGCCTGCCGCAGATCGTCCCGGCGGATCACCAGCCCGGGCCCGGACCGGCCGCGCGCCCGCTGGTACGGGGCCGCGGCCTGCACGGTGGCGGCCAGGTGCAGCTTGGTCAGCGCGCCCCGCGGCCGCCGGGACCCGGTGGTCCGGCCGTGCTCGGTGCGCGCCCGCGAGCGCCGCCCGGCAGCACCCTCGCCGATCCCGGGCACGCTCAGCACCTTGGTGCGGAACGGCTCGGCGGCCCGTGCGGCCGACTGCTCCCGGGGCGACCCGGACGCCTGCGGTTCCCCGTCCTCACCCGTCTCCGGCCGCGCGGACGTGTCCCCGCCCCCGTGCGGACCGGAGTCGGGCCGAGGCCGGCCACCGCCCCCACCAGGACCGTCGGGGTCGGGATCGTCCTCGGGGGACTCGCCGGAGAACTCCTCCAGCGTCTCGTCGAGCTTGTCCTCGTCCAGACCGGGCGCGTCGAAGGGGTTACGGCGCCTGCGGTGCGGCAGCGCGAGCAGCGCCGCCTGCCGTACGTCCTCCGCCAGCACGTCCGTCCGCCCGGCCCACGCGGCCAGCGCGGTCGCCGTACGGGCCATCACGATGTCGGCCCGCATGCCGTCCACCTCGAAGGCCGCGCAGGTCGCCGCGATCTGCCGCAGCGCGCCGTCGCCGAGGCGCACCTGCGGCAGCAACTCCCGTGCCGCCACGATCCGCCCGCGGACCGCGGCCTCCTCGTCCGCCCACCGTGCGGCGAAGCCGGCCGGATCGTCGTCGTACGCCAGCCGGCGCCGTACGACCTCCACCCGCTGGTCGGGCTCGCGGGAGGCCGCGACCTCCACGGTCAGCCCGAACCGGTCCAGCAGCTGCGGCCGCAGCTCGCCCTCCTCGGGGTTCATCGTGCCGACGAGCAGGAACCGGGCCGCGTGCCGCACGGAGACGCCCTCGCGCTCCACGTACGAGGCACCCATCGCCGCCGCGTCCAGCAGCAGGTCGACCAGGTGGTCGTGGAGGAGGTTGACCTCGTCGACGTACAGGATGCCCCGGTGCGCGTCGGCCAGCAGGCCCGGCTCGAACGCCTTCACGCCCTCCGCGAGGGCCCGCTCGATGTCGAGCGCGCCGACCAGCCGGTCCTCGGAGGCGCCGACGGGCAGCTCGACCATCCGGGCCGGCCGTGCCGTACCCGGTGCCGGCTCGTGCGGGCCGTCGGGGCAGTCCGGGTCCGGTGCCGCCGGGGCGCAGGAGAACCGGCAGCCGGGGACGACGGCCACCTCGGGCAGCAGCGCCGAGAGGGCGCGTACGGCCGTCGACTTGGCCGTGCCCTTCTCGCCGCGCACCAGCACACCGCCGACCGCCGGGGACACGGCGTTCAGCAGCAGCGCGAGCCGCAGGTCGTCCTGGCCGACAACGGCCGTAAAGGGGAAGGGGGTGCTCACTGGTCTCCCTCCAGGTCGCCTTCCAGCTCCAGATAGGTGGCGCGCAGCCGCTCCAGCGTGTCCGCGTCCGGCTCGGCCCACAGGCCCCGGTCCGCGGCCTCCAGGAGCCGCTCGGTGATGCCCCGCAGCGCCCACGGGTTGGACTTCTTCATGAAGTCCCGGTTCTCCGGGTCGAAGACGTACTCCGCGCTGAGCTTCTCGTACATCCAGTCGTCCACCACGCCGGCCGTGGCGTCGTAGCCGAACAGGTAGTCCACGGTCGCCGCCATCTCGAAGGCGCCCTTGTAGCCGTGCCGGCGCATGGCCGCCATCCAGCGCGGGTTGACCACCCGGGCCCGGAAGACGCGGTGCGTCTCCTCGCCCAGCGTCCGCGTCCGCACCTGGTCGGGTACGGCCGAATCGCCCACGTACGCTTCGGGGTTGGCGCCGGTCAGATGCCGGACCATGGCGACCATGCCGCCGTGGTACTGGAAGTAGTCGTCCGCGTCGACCAGGTCGTGCTCGCGGGTGTCGACGTTCTTCGCCGCCACCGCGATCCGCCTGAACGCGGTCTCCATGTCGCCGCGCGCCGCCCGTCCGTCCAGCCCGCGCCCGTAGGCGTAGCCGCCCCAGACCGCGTACACCTCCGCGAGGTCCGCGTCGGAGCGCCAGTTGCGGGCGTCGATCAGCGGGAGCAGACCGGCGCCGTACGCGCCCGGCTTCGAGCCGAAGACGCGGGCCGTCGCGCGGCGCCGGTCGCCGTGCTCGGCGGTGTCCTCGTCGGCGTGCGCCTTCACGTAGTTGCTCCCGGCGGGCTCGTCCAGCTCCGCCACGGCCCGCACCGCGTCGTCGATCAGCCCGACGACGTGCGGGAACGCGTCCCGGAAGAAGCCGGAGATACGGACCGTGACGTCGATGCGCGGCCGGCCCAGCTCCGCCGGGGGCACGATCTCGAAGCCCGTCACCCGGCGCGAGGCGTCGTCCCACACCGGGCGGCAGCCCAGCAGCGCCAGGATCTCGGCGATGTCGTCGCCCTGGGTGCGCATCGCGGAGGTGCCCCAGACCGTCAGGCCGACGGACTTCGGGTACTCGCCCGTGTCCTGGAGGTACCGCTGCACCAGCGAGTCGGCCAGCGACTGGCCGACCTCCCAACTCAGCCTGGACGGAATGGCCTTGGGGTCGACCGAGTAGAAGTTACGCCCGGTCGGCAGGACGTTCACGAGGCCACGGGTCGGCGAACCCGACGGACCCGCCGGGACGTAACCGCCGTTCAGCGCCCTCAGGATGTGCCCGATCTCGTCCGTGGTGCGCGCGAGCCGGGGTACGACCTCGTCGCACGCGAACTCCAACACCCGGGCGGCGTCCGGGAGTTCGGTGCCGAGCACGCCCCGCAGGACGGCGGGGACGACCGCGCGGTCCCACGCCCGCGCCTCCATCCCCTCCGCGACCCCCCGGCACAGCTGCTCCAGCAGGTCGATCGCGTCGGCGGCCGTACGGGACGGACCCTCGGCCAGGTCCGTCAGCTCCACCGGCACCTTCACCGGTGCGCCCGGCTCGGCCAGCAGCTCCTTCTCGACCAGCCCGAAGTGCGCCGCCAGCGCGGCCCTGAGACCCGGCAGGGCGTTCGCCTGCCCGCCCCACACCTGGGACGCCCGCAGCACGGCCAGCACCAGGTTCACGCGCGGCTCGCCGACCGGGCCGCCGCCCAGGATGTGCAGACCGTCGCGGATCTGCACGTCCTTGATCTCGCACAGATAGCCGTCGATGTGCATGACGAACTCGTCGAAGGCGGCGTCGTCCGGCTGCTCGTCCACATGCAGGTCGTGGTGCAGCTCGGCCGCCTTGACCAGCGTCCAGATCTGGGCCCGCACGGCCGGGGCCTTGGCCGGGTCCAGATCGGAGACGAGCGCGTACTCGTCCAGCAGCTGCTCCAGCTTGGCCAGGTCGCCGTAGGTGTCGGCGCGGGCCATCGGCGGCACCAGGTGGTCGACCACCGTGGCGTGCCCGCGCCGCTTGGCCTGGGTGCCCTCACCGGGGTCGTTGACGATGAACGGGTAGACGAGGGGCAGGTCGCCGAGGACCGCGTCCGGGGCACAGCCGGCGCTCAGACCGAGCCCCTTGCCCGGCAGCCACTCCATCGTGCCGTGCTTGCCCATGTGCACGATCGCGTCCGCGCCGAACGAGTTTTCGAGCCACCTGTACGCCGCCATGTAGTGGTGCGAGGGCGGCATGTCGGGGTCGTGGTAGATCGCGATCGGGTTCTCCCCGAAACCGCGCGGCGGCTGGATCATCACCACGACGTTCCCGAACTGAAGGGACGCCAGCACGATGTCCTCACCGTCGACGTACAGGCTGCCCGGCGGCTCGCCCCACGCCTCGGCCATCGCGTCCCGCAGCTGCGGGTCCAGCTTCTCGAACCACGCCCGGTAGTCCGCCAGCGGCACCCGGGCGGGCGCGGCGGCCAGCTGCTCCTCGGTCAGCCACTCCACGTCATGGCCGCCGGCCTCGATCAGCCGGTGGATCAACTCGTCGCCGTTGTCGGGGTATTCGGTGAGCCCGTACCCGGCGTCCCGCAACGCGTCCAGCACCCGCACCGCCGACGCGGGCGTGTCCAGACCGACCGCGTTGCCGACCCGCGAGTGCTTGGTCGGGTACGCGGTGAAGACCAGCGCGACCTTCTTCTCGGCGTTCGGCTTGTGCTTCAACCGGGCGTGGCGCAGGGCGATCCCGGCCACCCGCGCGGCCCGCTCGGGGTCGGCGACGTACACCGGGACCTCGTCCGGACCCTGCTCCTTGAAGGAGAAGGGCACGGTGATCAGCCGGCCGTCGAACTCCGGGATGGCGACCTGCATGGCCGCGTCCATGGGGGACAGGGCGGCGTCCGACTCGTCCCAGGCCTTCTTCGACGAGGTGAGGCACAGGCCCTGCAGCACCGGGATGTCCAGGTCGGCGAGGGCGCCGATGTCCCAGGACTCCTCGTCGCCGCCCGCCGAGGCCTGCGACGCGTGCGTGCCGCCCGCCGCGAGCACGGTCGCGACCAGCGCGTCGGCCCGGCCCAGCAGTTCGTACAGCCCGGCGTCCGCGCCGCGCAGCGAACCGCAGTACACCGGCAGGGCGTTCGCGCCCCTCGCCTCGATCGCCTCGCACAGGGTGTCCACGAAGGCGGTGTTGCCGCTCAGTTCGTGCGCCCGGTAGAAGAGCACGCCCACGGTCGGCCGGCCGTCCCGTGCCGCGTACGAGCCGTGGACGCCGTACTCCGGCATCCTGTGCGGCTCCTCGAAGCCCTCGCCGGTCAGCAGCACGGTGTCCGACAGGAACCGGGACAGCTCCAGGAGGTTCGCCGGGCCGCCCTCGACCAGGTACTTCAGCGCCTCCGCGACCACACCGGCCGGCACCGAGGACTCGGCCATCAGCTCCGCGTCCGGCACGGCCTCGCCGCCCAGCAGCACCGTCGGGATCCCGGCCGCCTTCAGCGCGGCGAGCCCGTCCTCCCAGGCGCGCTTGCCGCCGAGCAGCCGTACGACGGCGAGGTCCGCGCCGTCCAGCAGCCCCGGCAGCTCCTGTCGGACGTCCACCCGGGTCGGGTTGCCGATGCGGAAGCCCGCGCCGGAGGCCCGGGCCGCCAGCAGGTCCGTGTCGGCGGTGGACAACAACAACACTGTGCTCATGCGGGCGCTCCCGGTGGAATGAAAGGCAGTCCTTGCGGCGCGCCCGACTCGATGAGCCGCCACAGCGCGTCCGTGTCCGCGTGCTGTTCGATCAGGTCGCCGAGCCGGTCGAGCTGCTGCTCGCGCAGCGCGGCGAAGGAGGTGCCCGGCGCGGGCACGAAGCGGCGGCCCGCGGCGGCGGCCACCTCGCGCAGGAAGGCCCGCCGAAAGCCGTCCGACTCCAGCGAGCCGTGCCAGTGGGTGCCCCAGGTCTGGCCGACCCGGCAGCCGTCGAGGAAGGGTTCCCCTCCCTCTATGGAGGCGACGCCGTGGTGGATCTCGTACCCTTCGACCCGCTCGCCGAGAGCCTCCCCTTCCGGCCGGGTCAGGGTCTTCTCGCGGGCGAACCGCACCCTTACGGGCAGCACCCCGAGGGCCTCGACCAGCCCCTGCCGGCTCTCGACCTCGTCCTCGATGCGCTCGCCGAGGATCTGGAAGCCGCCGCAGATGCCGAGAACGGGGCGGCCTTCGGCGGCCCTCGCGACGAGCGCCTCCGCCAGTCCGCGCTCCCGCAGCCACCGAAGAGCCCGTACGGTCCCGCGCGTGCCCGGGATCACCGCCAGGTCCGCGTCCGCCAGCTCCTCCGGGCGGTCCACGAACCGCACCACGACCCCCGGTTCGGCGGCGAGCGCGTCCACGTCCGTGAAGTTGGACATCAGCGGGATCGCGCACACGGCGACGCGCAGCACGTCCTCGCCGACCGGGGGAACGACGGCCGACTCGCGGACCGTGCCGCGCAGCGACACGCGCAGGCCGTCCTCCTCGTCGATGCCGAGGCCGTGCCGGAAGGGGAGAACGCCGTAGGTGCGCCGCCCGGTGAGGTTCTGGAGCATGTCCAACCCCGGTGCCAGCAGCGAGACATCGCCCCGGAACTTGTTCACCAGGAACCCGGCGACCAGCTCCTGGTCCTCGGGCGAGAGCAGTGCGACGGTGCCGAAGAAGGAGGCGAAGACGCCCCCGCGGTCGATGTCGCCGACCACGAGCACGGGCAGTCGCGCGTTCCGCGCGATCCCCATGTTCACGATGTCGGTCCGGCGCAGGTTGATCTCGGCCGGGCTGCCCGCCCCCTCACAGATCACCGCGTCATACGTGCCCCGCAACTCGGCGAGGCAGTCCAGCACCGTGCCGAGCAGCTTCTGCTGCCGCCCGCCGTGGTAGCCGCGTGCGCTCAGCTCGCCCACCGGCCGGCCCAGCAGCACGACCTGGCTGCTCTGTTCGCCGCCCGGCTTCAGCAGCACCGGGTTCATCAGCGCGGTCGGCTCGACCCGGCACGCCTGCGCCTGCATGGCCTGCGCCCGGCCGATCTCCGCGCCCTCCCGGGTCACGAAGGAGTTGAGCGACATGTTCTGCGCCTTGAACGGCGCGACCTTCACGCCCTGGCGCACCAGCCACCGGCAGATCCCGGCCGTCACGACGCTCTTGCCGGCGTCGGAGGTGGTGCCGGCGACGAGCAGTCCCCCGTTCACTTCCCACGTCCCTTCGGGCTCTTGAAGTTGCTGACGATCAGGCGCGCGGCGACCGTGGTGCCGAGCGCGAGCAGGCCGACGCGGCGGGAGAGCCGGGCGGCCCGGTCGATGTCGGCGACCCGGACGGACCGCCCGGTGTCCCCGCCCAGCACAGGCCGGTGCTCGACGCGTCCGCCGTAGGAGAGCGTCCCGCCCAGGCGGACGCCGAGCGCGCCCGCGAACGAGGCCTCCACGGGCCCGGCGTTGGGGCTCGGGTGCTTGCGGGCGTCGGCCCGCCAGGCGCGCAGGGCGCCGCGCGGGTCGGGTCCGGCGACAGCGGCGAGTACGGCGGTCAGCCGGGCCCCCGGCCAGCCGGCCACGTCGTCGAGGCGGGCGGAGGCCCAGCCGTAGCGGCGGTGGCGCGGGGACGTGTGACCCACCATCGCGTCCAGGGTGTTGACGGCCCGGAAGCCGAGCAGCCCCGGCACCCCGGCCACGGCGCCCCAGACCAGGGCGCCCACGACGGCGTCGGAGGTGTTCTCGGCGACGGACTCGACCACGGCCCGGGCGATCCCGTCGGCGTCCAGCGACTGGGGGTCCCGGCCGCACAGGTGGGGCAGCCGGGCGCGGGCCGCCTCGACGTCCCCGCGCTCCAGCGCCCGGCCGATCGTGCGGGCCTCGCGGGCGAGCGAGGTGCCGCCCACGACCGACCAGACGGCGGCGGCGGTCAGCGCGGCGGAGGCGGCGGGGAAGGGGCGTACGGCGCGTGCGGCGGCCGCACCGAGTGCGACGGCGCCGCCCGCGCACACGACGGTGTGCAGCGTGCCCCAGCCGCGGTGGTCGCGCCACAACACGCCTTCCACGGCAGCGGCCGCCCGCCCGAACGCGGCGACCGGATGCCCGCGGCGGGGGTCGCCGAGGAGCAGGTCACCGAGGAGGCCGGCGGCGGCGCCGTACGCGTAGGAGCGATCGGCACCCATGGGCTCAGCCGGCCGCGGGTGCGGGAGCGGGCCTGGTGCGGGTCCTTCGGCAGCCGGGCATGGCGATCGGTGTCCTCACTCAGGGTGTCCGCGCCCTGGTTCGACGAGATTCGGCGGTGAGAGTTCCTGGCTCCCGGGGGTTCTTCCCCGGTGACAGTGGCGGGACCGCGCCGGATTCGCACCGGCTTCCTCTCCTGCCGCCGTACATGGCCCGGGCAGTCCACCACGGGCCCGGAACGGCCGTCAACTTGCTGTTGACCTGCACGGGGGGAGTGTGCCGATCCCCACATCGCGGGGCGCGCGTGACCGCCCGGCACGGCGAAGGCTCCCCCGCGTCCAGGACGCGGGGGAGCCTTCGCCGTGCCGTTGTGTCAGCTCTTGGAGACGATCAGGAAGATGCCGTACGCCACCGCCGCCGCGCAGGTCGCGAAGCAGACGTAGGCGCCGGTGACGGCGAGGGCGGCGGAGTCGCCCTGGGCCACGGCCCGCTCGCGCCGGGTCAGGCCCCTGATGCCGAGGGTGAACAGGACCACGAGGCCCACCGTGAACACGAGGCTGACGCCGAAGACGGAGCCGATGGCCGACCAGTCGATCTTCATGGGGATGCTTCCTTGGTAACCGAGGGGGCCGGGGTCAGACGGTGGCGGCCGGGGGAGCGGCCTGGGCGGCGGGGGTCGCGGTCTCGGTGGCGGCCGGGGCGGGGATCGTGGCCGTCAGGTCCTCGCCGATCGTCCCCGAGGGGGGCGGGGCCACCGCTGCGATGGCGGTGGTCACCACACCGGCCGGTTCCTCGGTCTCCTCGACGACGTTGGTGTGGTCGATGACCTCGCGGCGGGAGATCTTCCAGATCGCGGCGCTGGACGCGACCAGGAAGACGGCGACCGCGGCGGTGCCCCAGTCGCCGAGGTCCGTGACGGACTCGGCGCCCGCGCCGACCAGCGCGGCGGCCGGGAGCGTGAGGATCCAGGCGACCAGCATGCGGGTCGCGGTGGACCAGCGGACCACGCCGCCCTTGCGGCCGACGCCGGTGCCCATCACCGCGCCGGAGACGACGTGCGTGGTGGACAGGGAGAAGCCCAGGTGGGAGGAGGCCAGGATGGCGGTCGCGGCGCTGGTCTGGGCGGCGAAGCCCTGGCGCGGCTCCAGGTCGGTCAGGCCCGTGCCCATGGTGCGGATGATGCGCCAGCCGCCGATGTAGGTGCCGAGCGCGATGGCCAGGCCGGCGGAGAGGATCACCCAGGTGGGAGGGTTCGAGCCCGGGGCGATGGCGCCGCCCGCGATCAGCGCGAGGGTGATGATGCCCATCGTCTTCTGGGCGTCGTTGGTGCCGTGGGCCAGGGAGACCAGACCGGCGGAGGCGATCTGGCCGACGCGGTAGCCCTTGCGGGAGGCCTCGCTCTCGGCCTTGCCCTCCGTCTTGCCATCGGCGCCGTACGACAGGCGGGTGGCCAGCATGGCCGCGACACCCGCGACGATCGGCGCGGCGACCGCCGGGAGCAGCACCTTGGTCACCAGTACGTCGCCGTGCACGGCACCGAAGCCGGCCGAGGCGACCGTGGCGCCGATCAGACCGCCCATCAGGGCGTGCGAGGAACTGGACGGGAGGCCCACCAGCCAGGTCACCAGGTTCCAGAGGATCGCGCCGACGAGGGCGGCGAAGATGACCTCGGGCCGGATGCCCTTCTCGTCGACGAGCCCCTTGGAGATCGTGTTCGCGACCTCCACGGACAGGAAGGCGCCGCCCAGGTTCAGGGCGGCGGACATGGCAACTGCGATCTTGGGCTTCAGGGCGCCTGTCGAGATGGTGGTGGCCATCGCGTTGGCGGTGTCGTGGAAACCGTTCGTGAAATCAAACGCGAGTGCGGTTACCACCACAATCGCGAGGATCAGCGAGAAGCTTTCCATTTACCCAGGCAATCGTTCGAGGTCATTGGCTGGATGAACGTAGATAACCTGGGTGAACGGAAGGTGAACTGAGGCAGGCGTGGCGGTGTCCGGAGTGGGCCGATGGGATTCCGTTCGTCTCCGCCCGTCGCCCGCGCCCCAGGCGCCCCATGGCGGTCAGCCGCGCGCGAAGGTCCGCAGCCGCCCGACCGAGCCGTTGAAGAGATCCTGGTCACCCGGCAGGGCGCCGTCGGTGGCGTGCTGCCAGAACGTCCAGTACTGCCAGCCGCCCGGCAGCGCCCCCGGTCCGGAGGTGCCGTTTCCGGCGATCCACAGCGGGTTGCTGGAGGAGAACGCACCGCTGTTGCCGGTGCACAGCCTCCACCACTGGGTCGTGGTGTAGATCACCGGACGGCGCCCGGTCTCGTTCCTCACCTCGTCGCTGAAGGACCGGATCCAGCGGACCATCTGCTTCTTCGTCAGCCCGTAGCACTTGCGCTTCTTGCTGTACGGGTTGTACTCGACGTCGAGCGCGGGCGGCAGGGTCCAGCCGTCCGCCCGCCAGTCGCCGCCGTGCCGCACGAAGTACCGGGCCTGCGCCGTGCCGGAGGAACTGTCCGGCAGCGCGAAGTGGTACGCGCCCCGCACCAGGCCCGCCGCGCGGGCGCCGCCGTACTGCTCGTCGAAGTAGGGGTTGCGGTAGCTCGTCGCCTCGGTCGCCTTGACGTAGACGAACCGCGCGCCGTCGTCCCGGGCCGCCTTCCAGTCGACGTGCTTCTGGTGCGAGGAGACGTCGTGCCCCCGAGGCGCGTCCGAGGCCGCGGCCGGGGGGCCGGCCGCGGACACCGCGAGGGCGAGTGCCGCCGTGATCGCGGCGAGGGCACCGGCGCGGCGACGGAGAAGAGTGCGTACACGGGCCATGTGTCTCCCCGGGTCGGCGGACGGCGTGGCGTCCGGCGAGCAAGAGGGATCATTCAAGGCCTGACGAGCGTCAAATTTGGGCCATTTCCGAGCGATTTGATATGAACTCCGCCCATTCGGGGGTAAGTGATTCCGGCCGCGGGCGCCTTCCGGGCGACCCCCGGTGCCTCCTTCGCGCGCCCCTCACGTGCCTCTCGCGGGTCGCTCGCGGGTCCCCGTGCGCTCCGGAATCGCCACGTCCGGGCCGTGCGGCTGGCAGGATCACGGCATGGCTGAGCAGCGGTGGGACGCGGAACTGGAACGTACGTGGACGGAGCTGGTCGCGACGGCGCGGCGAACCGTAACCGACGGGCTCGTGGTCGGCACCTCGGGCAACGTCTCGGCACGCGTCGGGGACCGCGTGCTGGTGACCCCGTCGGGCGTCCCCTACGACCGGCTCACCCCGGACGACCTCACCTGCGTCGACCTCACCGGCCGCCAGGTGCTCGGCACCCTGGTGCCGACCAGCGAGCTGCCCCTGCATCTCGCCGTCTACCGCACGACCGACGCCCGCGCGATCGTCCACACCCACGCCGTGCACGCCACCGCGGTCTCCACGCTCGTCCCCGAACTCCCGCTCGTCCACTACATGGCCGGCGCCCTCGGCGGCCCCGTCCGGGTCGCCCCCTACGCCACCTACGGCACCGACGAACTGGCCGGGAACATGCTCCGCGCCCTCACCGACCGCTCCGGCTGCCTCCTCCAGAACCACGGCACGATCACCTACGGCACCACCCTCGACCAGGCCTACGACCGCACCGCCCAACTGGAGTGGATGTGCCGCCTGTGGCTGACGGCGTCCAGCGTGCCGGGCCTGAGCCCGTCCCTGCTGACCGGGGCCCAACTGGCCGCGGCGAGCGAGAAGTTGCGCGGGTACGGGCAGCGGAAGTGAGCACGGGGCGTGCCGCCCCCGGCCCCGTCCGCCTGGTTCCGCCCGGTCTTCCGCAGCCGCCTTTCGGCACCGCGCACCTCGATCCGCCCCGCCGCTCCACTGGCCGGTGGCCGTGACCCCTACGACACTGGACAGGTGCGCCCCGTCCGAGCGACCGCCACGGCGGTCACCGCGGTCCTGGCGGCCGGCGCGGCGTCCGTCGCCGCCGGCCGGTACGCCAGCGACGCCGCGCTGAAGGCGCCCGCGGGCCGGCCGCTGCCCACCGAACCCCGCCTGACCGTGCACGGCACGGCCGCCGGCCGGATCGCGCTGACCCGCGCCCTCGCCTCCCTGCGTCCCGGCACCTACGGCCTCGCCGGCGACGGCTCCCACGCGGTCGTCGGCCCCGTCCTGGCGGGGGCGGAGCACAGCGCCGACACCGTCGTACGCCGCCTGGAGCGCGTCACGCACGGCACCCTCGCCTCCGGCGACGCGGTGTGGCTCACCCCGAACCTCTACGTCGGCAACCCGGGCGACGCCCTCGGCCTCGACCACGCCGACATCGACGTGCCCGGCGAACTCGGCAACCTCCCCGCCTGGTTCGTGCCCGCGGCCCGGGACACCTGGGTGATCGCCGTGCACGGCCTCGGCACCACCCGGGAACAGGCCCTGAACCTCATGGGCCCCCTGCACTCCCGCCGCGTGCCCGTCCTCGCCCTCGCCTACCGCGGCGACCTCGGCGCCCCGCGCCCGCCGGACGGCCTGAACCACCTCGGCGAGACCGAGTGGCGCGACGTGGACGCGGCGATCCGCTACGCCGTCCGCTACGGCGCCCGCCGCGTCGTGCTGCTCGGCTGGTCCACCGGCGCCACCATGGCCCTGCGCGCCGCCGAGCACTCCCCGGTGCGCGAGCGCATCGCCGGGCTGGTCCTCGACTCGCCGGTGCTGAGCTGGGAGGCCACGCTGCGCGCCCTCGCCCGGGCCCGGCACACCCCGCCGCCCCTGCTGCCGCTCGCCGTGCGCGCCGCCCAGGGCCGCACCGGCCTGTACGCCGACCGGGCCGCTGGGCCCACCGACCCCGACCTGCTCACCGTGCCGACCCTGATCTTCCACGGCCCCGACGACCAGGTGGCCCCCTGGGAGCATTCCCGCCGCCTCGCCGCCCGCCGCCCCGATCTCGTCGCCCTGCACACCGTGGCCCGGGCCCCGCACGCGGCGATGTGGAACGCCGGCCCACGGGAGTACCAGGAACGGCTGCGCCGGTTCATGACCCCGCTGGTGTGACCGGGGTCCCGGCTGTCCGGCATGCACCGAAAGCCCCGGTGCAGGGCATTCCGTTTAAGGCCGTACGACTGGCCTGATCCACCCTCCTCGCCCCGCGCCGGACCCCGTGCGTTGGCCAGCCCCGTCGCCCGCCGTGACATTCCGTTTGGGTTTTCGGACCGTCAACCGGAAGACTGCACCCGTGACGTCCCGTATCCCGCGCGACTCCAGGCTTCGACTCGTCCGACCGCGACCCCTGGCCGCCGCCCCCAGAGCCGTGAACCAGCGGCACCCGCAGCGCCCCGCACCCCGGCCGCCGGAGGGCACCCCCGCCCCGGCCGAACTGGCCAGAATGGCGCGCACCGGCCTCGCGGGCGCGGTCCGCGTCGCCCGCTGGGCCGACACCGCTCTCGGCTCCGGCAGCCCCGGCGCCACCGCCGACGGCAAGGCCACCCTCTCCGATCCGACGGCCGAACGCGCCGCCGCCGACCTCGGCCTGAACGCCGCTCAGGTCCGCGCCGACTGGGACACCGCCCGCCTCGCCGGACTCGTCGAGGTGCACGGCGACAGCGCGCGGCCCGGCTGGCGGCTGCGCGCCTGGGACCGCGACGACAGCGCCGTGCTGCGCGGCTGGGTCGCCCTCTTCGACGCCTGGTCGCTGGCCTCCCCGGAGCCGGAGGAGCACGAGCCGGCCGCCGTCGCCGAGGTCGTCTCGGCCATGCCCCAGGTGCTCTCCTTCCTCCAGCTGTCCGCCGGGCCCGTCCCGCGCGCGCAGCTGCTCGACCTGCTCCAGCAGCGGGTCACGGAACTGCGCACCGAGCGCTGCGAGATCTCCTACGAGCCCGGCACCGAGCGGCCCGCGGGAACCGACGCCGAGCCCGCGGACCCCGCGCCCGCCGCCGACACCCCGCTTGCCCCGCTCCTCGACTGGGCCCTGCGGGCCCTCGGCGCCGTCGGCGCCCTGACCTACGGCGACGACCAGGCCACCCTCACCCCGCTGGGCAGCTGGGCGGTGTGGGTCAAGCTGGAGCAGATCTGCGTGGCCGCGCAGAGCCCCGCCGGTAACATCGAGCAGTCCGCCGAGGACATGCTGCGCGGCTGCGCCCAGCTCCGGCCGAACGCGGCCCGCGCCGAGTACCGGGCCTGGCTCGCCGCCCGGCCCGTCGGCGGCGCCGTCACCGAGCTGATCGACGCCGCGCGCGGCGAGGACGCCCTGCTGCGCGGCCTGGCCTTCGAGGCGCTGCGCGTCGTCGGCGGCCCCGCCGAGCCCGACGTGCACGCGGTCGTGGACGAGCCGGCCCTGCGGCCGTACGCCCTGCTGTGGCTCGCCGAGCACGACGGGGCCGACCCGGAGGACGCCCACGAGGTCCTCACCCGCGAGGAGGCGACCTGGCTGTGGGTCGACACCGCCGCCGCCGTCGCCGACCACGGGGAGGCGCCGATGCTGGTCCGGCATCTGGAATCCGCGGTGCAGCCCACCGTCCCCCAGCTGCTCGACGAGGTCCGCGCCGTCGGTCACCCGCGCACCGTGCAGGTCCTCGTCGCGCTCGCCGCCGCCCACCCCGACCCGGCCCTGGCCAAGGCCGTGCGCCGGGCCGCGTTCCAGGTGCACACCGGCGGCTGAGCGGCACGGCGGCTCCGGCCGCCTCCGGCGGCTCAGACGCCGATCTCGGGGGCGTACGTCCCGAAGCTCCAGATGTTGCCCTCAAGGTCCCGGGCCAGGTAGTCCCGCGCGCCGTAGTCCTGGTCCGTCGGGGGCACGAGGATCTCCACGCCGTGCTCCAGGGCCCGCTCGTGGTGGGCGTCCACGTCGTCCACGACGACATACACCCCGGCGGGCCCGGCGTCCTTCATCGCCGCGTCGAAACGGCCGCCCCGGCCCTTGGAGCCGATCATCACCGCGCCGTGGCCCTGGACGAGCTCGGCGTGCATCACCGTGCCGCCCTCCGTCTCGTACACCGACAGCTCCGTGAAGCCCAGGGCCTCCGTCAGCTGTCTGATCGCCGCCTTCGCGTCCGCGTACAGCAGCGAGGGGTAGATGCTCGGCCGTCCACCGCCCATGCCCGCCATGCCGATCACTCCTTCGTACGCCCTCGTACGCCGGTTCCGTGGTGTCCCGCCCAGTCTCGCAGCCACCACTGACAGCGCTGCCCGAACGCACGGACGTAGAAAAACCGCTTGCACCGTCCCGTTAGACTTGTCCTATGGCCATTCTCCTCGCGCATTAGACGGCGCGAACGCCCTCAGCCGTCCGCCCGCCCCTTCCTGTACGCCCTGGAGTCTGTCCGTGATCTCCGCCTCCGGTATCGAGCTGCGCGCCGGTGCGCGCGTCCTCATCGAGAACGCCACCTTCCGTGTCGCCAAGGGCGACCGCATCGGCCTCGTCGGCCGCAACGGCGCCGGCAAGACCACCCTGACCAAGTGCCTCGCCGGTGAGGGCATCCCGGCCGGGGGCCAGATCGCCCGCTCCGGCGAGGTCGGCTACCTCCCGCAGGACCCCCGCACCGGAGACCTCGACGTCCTCGCCCGGGACCGGATCCTGTCCGCGCGCGGGCTCGACGTGCTGATCCGCAAGATGCGCGAGAACGAGCAGCGCATCGCCAACGGCCAGGGCGCCACCCGCGAGAAGGCACTCAAGCAGTACGAGCGTCAGGAGACCGAGTTCCTCACCAAGGGCGGGTACGCCGCCGAGGCCGAGGCCGCCACCATCGCCGCCGCGCTCAACCTGCCCGACCGCGTCCTCGGCCAGCCCCTGCACACGCTCTCCGGCGGTCAGCGCCGCCGTATCGAGCTGGCCCGGATCCTGTTCTCCGACGCGGACACCCTGCTCCTCGACGAGCCGACCAACCACCTCGACGCGGACTCGATCATCTGGCTGCGCGACTACCTGAAGACCTACCGCGGCGGCTTCATCGTGATCAGCCACGACGTCGACCTGGTCGAGACGGTCGTCAACAAGGTGTTCTACCTGGACGCCAACCGCGCCCAGATCGACATCTACAACATGGGCTGGAAGCTGTACCAGCAGCAGCGCGAGGCCGACGAGAAGCGCCGCAAGCGCGAGCGCGCCAACGCCGAGAAGAAGGCCGCCGCGCTCAACGCGCAGGCCGACAAGATGCGCGCCAAGGCCACCAAGACGGTCGCCGCGCAGAACATGGCCCGCCGCGCCGACAAGCTGCTCTCCGGCCTGGAGGCGGTCCGCCAGTCCGACAAGGTCGCCAAGCTGCGCTTCCCGGAGCCCGCGCCCTGTGGCAAGACCCCGCTGATGGCCGAGGGCCTGTCGAAGTCGTACGGCTCGCTGGAGATCTTCACCGACGTCGACCTCGCCATCGACAAGGGCTCCCGGGTCGTCATCCTCGGCCTCAACGGCGCCGGCAAGACGACCCTGCTGCGCCTGCTCGGCGGGGTGGAGACGCCCGACACCGGCGAGGTCGTCCCCGGCCACGGCCTCAAGCTGGGCTACTACGCGCAGGAGCACGAGACCCTGGACCCCGAGCGCACCGTCCTGGAGAACATGCGCTCCTCCGCCCCCGACATGGACCTGGTCGAGGTCCGCAAGGTGCTCGGCTCGTTCCTGTTCTCCGGCGACGACGTCGACAAGCCCGCCGGTGTCCTGTCCGGCGGCGAGAAGACCCGGCTCGCGCTGGCGACCCTGGTGGTCTCCTCGGCGAACGTGCTCCTGCTCGACGAGCCGACCAACAACCTCGACCCCGCGAGCCGTGAGGAGATCCTCGGCGCGCTGCGCACCTACAAGGGCGCGGTCGTCCTCGTCACGCACGACGAGGGCGCCGTCGAGGCGCTGCAGCCGGAGCGGATCATCCTGCTCCCGGACGGCGTCGAGGACCTGTGGGGCTCCGACTACGCGGACCTCGTCGCCCTCGCGTGATCCACCGCGGATGGATCATTCGGCTCATCGGTGATCCATCATCTGTGTGAGATCTCCTCGTATCGGGGTGTGTCGTACACGGATTTTCCGGCCGATCCCTTCATCGCCAAGGGGTCGGCCGTTTCGCGTCGCTGACCTGGTACTTCGTGAATCCACCCGTTCGGTCGCACGGGTGCCGCCTCCTGGAACATCGAATTCCGCTTGTGGGGATCCACTCCTGTCGTCACAACGATGTCCCACCGACCTTGCCGAATGGGTGGCCATAGCGACCAGGAGGGGTGATCATGAGGAGACCAGAGCGCACTTCCCATGAGGAGGCACGGGTGGCCGAGACTCTGAAGAAGGGCAGCCGGGTGACCGGCGCCGCGCGCGACAAGCTCGCGGCAGACCTGAAGAAGAAGTACGACTCCGGTGCGAGCATCCGGGCGCTGGCCGAGGAGACCGGCCGCTCGTATGGCTTCGTACACCGGATGCTCAGCGAGTCGGGCGTCACGCTTCGTGGGCGTGGCGGAGCGACCCGGGGCAAGAAGGCCGCATCGTCCTGACTTCGGGCGGCCATCGGCTTCGATGGTGGCCACCCGGTCGGCGGTCTGACCGGCCGGGTGGTTACTGTGCAGTCACTTAAGCGTGTCCAGCACGGCTGGCATGCCTGACCGACCGCACCCATCGGAGGCGCTCCATGGCTTCGCCCGACCAGGACCTCGCTCCTGTACTCGACAAGGACGGCGTACGACTCACCGTCGACGACGCGCTCGCCACGGTGACGCTGACCAACCCGGCCAGGCGCAACGCGCAGAGCCCCGCCCTGTGGCGGGCGCTCACCGAGGTCGGCCGGCTGCTGCCGGGCTCCGTCCGTGTCGTCGTGCTGCGCGGCGAGGGCGTGTCCTTCTCCGCCGGGCTGGACCGACAGATGTTCACCCCGGAGGGGATCCCGGGCGAGCCGACCTTCATCGATCTCGCGCGTCGTGACGACGCCGGGCTCGACGCGAGCATCGCCGAGTTCCAGGAGGCGTTCACCTGGTGGCGGCGCAACGACCTCGTGTCCATCGCCGCCGTCCAGGGGCATGCCATCGGGGCCGGCTTCCAACTCGCGCTCGCGTGCGACCTGCGCGTCGTCGCGGACGACGTGCAGTTCGCCATGCGCGAGACCAGCCTCGGCCTCGTACCCGACCTGACCGGCACGCACCCGCTGGTCGGTCTCGTCGGGTACGCCCGCGCGCTGGAGATCTGCGCCACCGGACGGTTCGTCGGCGCCGAGGAGTCGGTGGCGTCCGGGCTGGCCAACCTCGCGGTGCCCGCCGACCAACTGGACGCGGCCGCACGGGATTTGGCCGCGGCGCTGCTGGCCGCACCGCGGGACGCGGTCGTCGAGACCAAGGCGTTGCTGCGCGGTGCCGCAGACCGTACCTACGACGAGCAGCGGGCCGCCGAGCGGGCTGCTCAGGCACGCCGACTCCGGGACCTGGCCGGCCTCGGCGAATAGCAGGCCAAGGGCGCCCGGGCCGAGGACGGCGGTCGCGTGCGCCGGTCAGCCGACCGCCGTGATCGACACCGTCACCGTCGGCCTGTCCTCCAGCGCCTGCCGTACGGCCGTGCGGACCCGCCGGGCCACGTCGACGGCCCGGTGATCCGCGCCGGTCGCCACCTCCACGCGCGCGTGGAGGCGGGGCAGGGCCGTCGTACCGGTCGCGCGCTCCTCCAGGCGGATCCCGCGCCCGAGGGAGGCGGTCAGCCCCGTCACTCCCGGGACCGACAGCACGGCCGCGGCCGCTCGGGCCTCGTCCGGGTCCGTGGGCTCCGCGGCCGCCGTCGGCCGGGGCGGACGCACCTCCCGGGGCGGCTGCGCCACCTCCAGCAGATCGGTCACCCGCAGGTCCACCTCCCGCACCAGCAGGCCGAGTCCGTCCGTCGCGGCCGTGGCCAGGGCCTGCCGCAGCCGGGACGCCACCACCGGCAGCGGCTCGGCGGCCGTCGCCGCGAAGTCCGCCGTCACCCGCAGCGGGCCCGGTGGCAACGCGCCCGGCGGGGGCGGTACGACGGGGTCGTGCGCCTCCTGCGGATCGGCGAGCCCGATGCGCAGCGCGCCCAGCCGCACCCCGGGCACCCCGTCCGCCGCCGCACGCTCCAGCACGGCCGCGGCCGCCCCCTCCGCGATCCACGCGCCGTCGCGCACCCCGCCGAGCGGGAGCAGCCTGCCCAGCCCCACAAGCTGCCGCGCGGTCTGTGTCCACCGGTCCGCCGTCATTCCACCAGCCTGCCGTATCCCCGGTGTGCGGGCGGGGAACCATGCGTACGGTGGTCCGGAGACGACGACCGAAAGGGACGTACGGCGATGACCGACATGACGACGACCCCCGAGGGCGATCACGAGGGCGAACAGTGGGAGCGGCTGTCGGCCCGCAAGGCCACCCGGCGCGGCGGCGGCGACCCGGCCGGTCGCGGCCGGACGACCATCGCCGACGGCGTCGTGGAGAAGATCGCCGGGCTCGCGGCCCGGGACGTGGTCGGCGTGCACACCATGGGCAGCGGCCTGGCCCGCACCTTCGGCGCCGTGCGCGACCGGGTGCCGGGCGGCTCCAGGTCGGTGACGCGCGGCGTCAAGGCCGAGGTCGGCGAGGTGCAGACCGCGCTCGACCTGGAGATCGTCGTGGACTACGGTGTCTCGATCGCCGACGTCGCCCGGGCCGTGCGCGAGAACGTGATCGCCGCCGTGGAGCGCATGACGGGACTTGAGGTCGTCGAGGTCAACATCGCCGTCAGCGACGTCAACCTGCCCGAGGAAGAGGACGAGGAGCCCGAGCCCCGGATCCAGTGATCCGACCGCACGGCCCCGGACCCGCACGCTGACGAGCTGAGGAGCGCTGCATGAGCATGGCCCTGGTCGGCATGATCGCCGGAATGGCGCTGGGATTCGCCGGGTACTTCGGCGGGTTCGGGGCCTTTTTGCTGGTGGCGGCCTTGGGTTCGATCGGGTTCGTCGCCGGCCGGTTCGCGGAGGGCGACCTGGAGCTGGGCGACTTCTTCCGCACCCGCGACGACCGGCGCGACCGGCGGCGGTGACGGGCGGTGAGCGCCGAGACCGGCGTGGTGCGCCCGCGCCCGGCCCTCGCACCGCCGGGTGAGCGTGGCGCCCTGCGGATCGCCGACCGGGTCGTGGCGAAGATCACCGCGCAGGCCGCCCGCGAGGCACTGCCACCCCCGCCCGCCGACGCCGCCGCCCCGCACGCCACCGTCGTCTGCCACGACGACACGGCCCGCATCCAGGTGCACCTCGAACTCGCCTACCCCTGCGACGTCGGCGCCCACAGCGCGGCCGTGCGTCGCCATGTCGCCCAGCGGGTAAGCGCGTTGGTGGAGAGGAAGGTGACCGAGGTCGCCGTCCGGATCGAGCGGCTGCATCCGGCACCGGCACCCGGCGCGGTCCACGGGAGGGCGTGATGAGCGAGCCACCGACGAGCACCCCGGCCCTCGACAAACCCCCGCCCGCACCCCGGGGCAGCCGGCGCTTCTGGGCGCCGCGCCGCGTCCCGGCCGCCGTCGTCGCCGTCCTGCTCGTGGCCGGCGCCGGCCTGCTGCTCTACGACGTCGCCGCCGTCCGCGCCCACCGCCCGGCGATGCGCTGGCGCCGCGCCCTGGCCCGGCAACTGGCCGAACGGCACCTGGACGACACCTGGGTGCTGGTGGGCGCGGGCGTCGCCGCCGCCCTCGGCCTGTGGCTGATCGTCCTCGCGGTCACGCCCGGCCGGCGCGGCCTGCTGCCGATGCGGCGTCCGCACCCCGACGTCCGCGCCGCGCTCCGGCGCGAGGCCGCGGCGCTGCTGCTGCGCGACCGGGCCCTGGACGTGTCCGGGGTCCGCTCGGTACGGGTGCGGATGCGCCGGAGCAAGGCCGACGTCCGCGCCGTCTCGCACTTCCGCGACCTGGACGACGTCCGCGCCGACCTCTCCCTCACGCTCGGCGAGGCGATCAGGGGCCTCGGCCTGGACCGGCCGCCCACACTGACGCTGCGGGTGACACGGCCCGGACGGAAGGGGTGACGGCGATGCGCGCGGGCCGCCTCAACCGTGTCGTGCTGGGCCTCGTCGGCCTGCTCCTGCTCGTGCTCGGCGGCTCGGTGCTGGCCGTCGGCCTGGGCGCGCCGGTGCCCTCCTGGTGGCCGTACACCGGCCCGCACGACGTCCTGCTGAGCCGGGCCGGGCGCATCCGCTGGCGGCACACCGACTGGTGGTGGCCGGCCGTCCTCGCCGGCCTGGCCGTCCTGGTGCTGCTCGCCCTGTGGTGGCTGACCACGGTCCTGCGCCGCCGCCGGCCGGCCGAGATCGTCGTCGACACCGGCGACGGCGCGCACGCGCTCCTGCGGGGCAGGGCCCTGGAGGCGGCGCTCGCCCAGGAGGCCGTCCGGCAGGACGGCGTGGCCCACGCCGAGGCCGTCCTGCGCGGCCGCCGTACGGCACCCACGGCGCGGATCTGGCTCCAACTGGAGCCGCACACGGACCCGTCGGCGGCCCTGGCCGCCTTCACGGCCGGGGCACTGGCGCACGCCCGCGACTCGGCCCGGCTGGCGTCCCTCCCGGCGGAGGTACGCCTGCGGGTGGTCAAACACCCTGCCGAGAGGGTCACGTGACGACGGTCAGAACCCGTGCCGCATACCGCCGTCCACCGGGAGCATGATCCCCGTCAGGTAGGAGGCCGCCGGCGACAGCAGGAACGCCGCGGCCTTCCCGAACTCCTCCGGCGTCCCGTACCGCCGCAGCGGGATCCGGGACTCGTTGGCGGCCCGGGTGGCCTCGGGGTCGGCGGACAGCCCGTCCAGTTCGCGCACGCGGTCCGTGTCGATGCGCGACGGCAGCAGACCGAGCACCCGGATCCCGCGCGGTCCGAGCTCGTCCGCGAGGGACTTGGCGAACCCGGCGAGACCGGGCCGCAGCCCGTTGGAGATGGTCAGCGCGGGGATCGGCTCGTACACCGACGCGGACAGCACGAAGCCGATGACCCCGCCGGGCTCCAGCTCGGCCGCCGCCGCGCGCGCGAGCCGCACCGCGCCGAGGAACACCGACTCGAACGCGCCGCGCCACTGCTCGTCGGTGTTGTCCGCGACGAACCCGGGCGGCGGACCGCCCACGCTCACCAGCACGCCGTGGAAGCCCCCGAAGTGCTCACGGGCGGCCGCGATCAGCCGCTCGGGAGCCCGCTCGTCGGAGTTGTCCACGGCCATGCCCAGCGCGTTCGGGCCCAGTTCGGCGGCGGCGTCGGCGACCCGCTTCTCGTCCCGGCCGCTGATCACGACCTTCGCGCCGTCGGCGACGAGTTCCCGCGCGGCGGCGTTGCCCAGCCCGCGCGTCGCCCCGGTGACGATGTACACCCGGTCCTTCAGTCCAAGATCCATGCGCTCTATCCTGCCTGTTCGTCGCCGAACAGCGTGAGGGCGGTGTTCACCAGGGCGATGTGGCTGAAGGCCTGCGGGAAGTTGCCCACCTGGCCGCCCAGCGCCGGGTCGTACTCCTCCGCCAGCAGCCCCACGTCGTTGACCAACGCGACCAGCCGCTCGAAGAGTTCCCGGGCCTCGTCCGTCCGGCCCGTCATGTGCAGGGCGTCCGCGAGCCAGAACGAGCAGGCGAGGAAGGCGCCTTCGCCGCCCGGCATGCCGTCGACGCCGACGGCGTCCGTGTCGTAGCGGCGCACGAAGCCGCCGTGGCCGAGGTCCGCTCGGATCGCGTCGACCGTGCCGATCACGCGCGGATCGTCGGGCGGCAGGAAGCCGACCCGGGGGATCAGCAGCAGGGCGGCGTCCAGTTCGCGCGAGCCGTAGTACTGGGTGAAGGTCCCGCGCCGGGAGTCGTAGCCCTGCTCGCACACCTCCCGGTGGACCTCGTCGCGCATCGCCCGCCAGCCGTCCGCGTCGCCCGTCAGCTCCGGGTGCTCCTCCAGAGTCCGTACGGCGCGGTCGGCGGCCACCCACACCAGCACTTTCGAGTGCACGAACTGGCGCCGCCCGCCGCGCACCTCCCACAGGCCCTCGTCGGGCTGGCGCCACGCCGACTGGAGGAACGTCATCAGCGCCCGCTGGAGCGCCCACATGTGCGGCTTGGAGGACAGCCCCGTGGTGCGGGCCAGGTACAGCGAGTCCATGACCTCGCCGTACACGTCCAGCTGGAGCTGGTCGACGGCGCCGTTGCCGACGCGCACGGGCGCGGACTCGGCGAAGCCGGGCAGCCAGGCCAGCTCCCACTCCGGCAGCCGGCGCTCGCCGGCCAGGCCGTACATGATCTGGAGGTCCGCCGGGTCGCCCGCGACCGCGCGCAGCAGCCAGTCGCGCCAGGCCTCGGCCTCCTTGTGGTAGCCGGCGGTGAGCAGGGCGCCGAGGGTGAGGGTGGAGTCGCGCAGCCAGCAGTAGCGGTAGTCCCAGTTGCGCACCCCGCCCAGTTCCTCGGGCAGCGAGGTGGTGGCCGCGGCGACGATCCCGCCCGTCGGGGCGTAGGTGAGCGCTTTGAGCGTGATCAGGGACCGGACGACCGCGTCCCGGTACGGCCCGCCGTAGCGGCAGCGGGCGGCCCAGCGCCGCCAGTCGCTGACGCTGGCGCTCAGCGCCTTGCAGGGGTCGACGAGCGGGGGACGCGGCTCGTGCGAGGGGTGCCAGGTCAGCACGAACGCGACCCGCTGGCCCTCGGCGACGGTGAACTCGGAGTGGGTGCCGAGGTCTTCGCCCCACATCTCCACGGCGGGCTCGGTGCGCAGCCACACCGAGTCCGGTCCGGCGACGGCGACCCGGTGGCCGTCGGCGCGGCGCATCCACGGCACGATCGATCCGTAGTCGAAGCGCAGCCGGAGGGTGCTGCGGACGGTGACGTGCCCGCTGACGCCCTCCACGATCCGTACGACGTCGGGGGCGCGGTCGCGCTGCGGCATCAGGTCGGTGATCCGCACGGTGCCGTCGGCGGTCTCCCACTCGGTGTCGAGGACGAGGGTGTCGGGCCGGTAGGCGCGCCGGGTGCAGACCCCGGCCCCCTTGGGCGCGAGCCGCCAGTACCCGTGGTCCTCGTCGCCCAGCAGCTTCGCGAAGCAGGCCCCGGAGTCGAAGCGGGGCAGGCACAGCCAGTCGATCGAGCCGTCCCTGCCGACCAGGGCCGCGGTCTGCTCGTCACCGATGAGGGCGTAGTCCTCGATGCGCGCGTTCACGGGATGCGGGTTCCCGGCGGGCCCGGGGGCCAACCAGGGGGTGCGCCGGGGGAGTGACCTGCCCTCGCACGCCCAGGGTCACACGGCGGCCGGCGCCGCCTCCTCGGGCGTCTCCTTCGCGGCCTCGGCCGCCGCGGCCGCCGCCCGGTCGCGGAGCTCGCGCCGGACCAGGGACCACCAGCCGAACGGGACGGCCGCGGCGAACAGCCACCACTGGATCATGTACGCGTAGTTCAGCGGGGCGTCCTCGGTGCCCGGGTCGGAGATCTGCTCCGGGGAGTCGGTCTGCGGCCCGGTCTGCTCGACGTAACCGCCGAGCACCTGGGCGCCGAGCCGGTGCGCCTCCTGCGCGCTGTTGATCAGCATGACCTGCCGGGCGGGCAGGCCCTGGATGTTCTTGATGCCGCTCGCCGCGGTGGTCTCGTCGGCCATCAGCCGCCCGGTGATCGTGGTCTTCCCGGCCGGCGGGGCGGGGATCTTCGGGAAGGCGGTCTGGACGCCGTTCGCGGGGATCCAGCCGCGGTTGACGAGCAGCACCTTGCCGTCGGCCAGGACGAACGGGGTGAGCACGTGGAAGCCGACCTCGTCGTCGGAGTTGGTCCGGCGCCGGACCACTTCCTCGCGGGCGGTGTCGAAGGTGCCCGTCGCGGTGACCGTGCGGTACCTCTCGGCGCGGGTCACGGCGTGCCCCGGGGCGGAGAGCCGCTCGACCGGGACCGGTTTGGCGTGCAGCGCGGAGGAGACCAGGTCGTTGCGCGCGGTGCGCTGCTCGTACCGGTGCTGCTGCCAGAAGCCGAGCCGGATCATCGTCGGGATCAGGGCGATCGAGACGAGCGTGAGGATGACCCACTGGACGGACAAAAGGAAGCGGTAGCGACGCACCCCACGACGGTACCCCCGCGCTGTGGGGTGCCCTCAGCCGGGTCGGGTCACACCCGGTCGACGATCCCCACCTTCCCCGCCTCGCGGGCGCAGTGGGCGCCGCAGTAGAAGCTGCCGTCGGCCTCCACACCCTGGCCGATGATCGAGACCTCGCAGCGCTCGCAGAGCGGTGCCATGCGCTGGATCGCGCAGGAGAAGCAGTCGAAGACGTGCACCGCGCCCTGGGCGTGGACCTCGAAGGTCATTCCGTAGTCATTGCCGCAAACTTCACATTTCGCCATACGCCTCAGGGTGAGCCGTCGCCGGGGCCCGGGCGAGCGGCCGCCGGGTGAGTCTCCCGTCAATCACCCGTTCGTACGGTCACCCGTCCGCCGGTCACCGATCGGCCCGTACGGTCACTCGTCGGCGGGTTCGACGTCGCGCAGCAGCTGCCCGAAGGCGGCCTCGTCCACCACCGGCGTGCCGAACTGGCGGGCCTTGACCACCTTCGACGTGCCCGAGTCGGGATCGTTGGTCACCAGCAGGCTGGTCAGCCGCGAGATGCTGGACGCCACGTGCAGCCCGGCCTCGGTCGCCCGGTCCTCCAGCAGCTCGCGCTCGGTCGAGGTGTCCCCGGAGAACGCCACCCGCATGCCCTGTTTGAGGTGTTTGCCGTCTTCGTACCGGCCGGGGTTGGGGTAGGGGCAGGCGGGCCGCCTGCGGGACGGGCGCCAGCTGCTCGGCCGGTAACCGCCGTAGCCGCCGGAGGGCTGGCGGGGCACGGGGCGGTCCGACCACTCCGTCAGCGGCCGGCACTCCAGCAGCGGCAGCCGTACCTCGCCCGCCGCCGCGGCCGCGAGGCTCGGCCGGAACGCCTCCGCCAGCACGCGCGCGTCGTCCAGCGCGTGGTGCGCCCGCTGCTGCACGACGCCGTAGTGCGCCGCCAGCGACTCCAACTTGAAGTTGGGCAGCGGCAGCCCCAGCTCCTTCGACAGCGCGATGGTGCACAGCCGCTGACGCACCGGCGCCTCGCGCTTCGCGCGCGCGTACTCCCGCGCGATCATCTGCCAGTCGAAGACGGCGTTGTGCGCCACGAGCACCCGGCCGTCCAGCCGGGCCGCGAACTCCTCCGCGATGTCCGCGAAGAGCGGCGCGCCATCGAGCGTCTCGCTCGTCAGACCGTGTATCCACACCGGTCCCGGATCGCGCTCCGGATTGACCAGGGTGTACCAGTGGTCCTCGACCTCGCCGCGCTCGTCCAGCCGGTACACGGCGGCCGAGATGATCCGGTCGTCCCGGGCCAGGCCGGTGGTCTCCACGTCAACGACCGCGTATCCCTTCGGATACGCGGCCGGCCACTGGGTGGGGGAGGACACTGCGGTCGCACGGTCTTCGAGCATGGTCATTGAGGATACGGGCCGGGACTGACAGCGCGGTCCCACAGGTCCCGGTGGGTGCCGCCCTCGCGCCCGGGTGCCGCACACGCGTGCGTGCGTGAAGGCACCACCCGAACACGGTTCCGCCAACCCCCGCCCCCGGCAGCGGTGTCGGCGGGCGTCGGTGCGGCGCGAGGGGCTCCGGGAGTGGGATCCTCCCTGCTGTGACGGAACCAACGCACGACGAGGCACACGGGGGCGCGCTCGGGGCGAGGCTGAACTGGCTGCGGGCCGCCGTGCTCGGCGCGAACGACGGCATCGTCTCCACCGCGGGCATCGTCGTCGGTGTGGCCGGCGCGACCCAGAGCCGGTCCGCCCTGCTCACCGCCGGACTCGCCGGGCTGCTCGCCGGATCGATGTCCATGGCGGCCGGCGAGTACGTCTCCGTCTCCACCCAGCGGGACTCCGAGGTGGCCGCGCTGGCTGTGGAGAGGCGCGAACTGCGGGACCGGCCGGAGGCCGAACTGCGCGAGCTGACCGGCCTGTTGGAGGAGCGCGGCCTGACGCGTGACGTGGCCCGGGAGGCCGCGCGGCAGCTCACCGCGCGGGACGCGCTGCGGGCGCACGCGCGCGTGGAGCTGGGCATCAACCCGGACGAGCTGACCAACCCCTGGCACGCGGCGTGGGCGAGCTTCTCCGCCTTCACGGTGGGCGCGCTGCTGCCGCTGCTCGCCATCGTGCTGCCCCCGGCTGGCCTGCGGCTCCCGGTCACCGTCGTCTCCGTCCTGGCCGCCCTCGTCCTCACCGGCTGGACCAGCGCCCGCCTCGGCGCGGCCCGCCCCGGGCGGGCGGTGCTGCGCAACGTGGTGGGCGGGGCCCTGGCGATGGGGGTCACCTACGCGGCCGGCAGCCTGCTGGGCGTGGCCGGTGTCTGACGGGCGGGCCACGAGGGCCGTACGGGCGTCGCCGGCGGGCCGTACGGGTGGCCGGGGCGTGCCGGGCGGGCCGTACGGGCGCCGGGGCGCCGGTCGGGGGCACCCTGGGCGCGCCGCCGGTGGTGACCACGGCGTACCGTGAGGTGCGCCCGCACACCCCCGCGGGCGCCGCACGACCCCGCACGAGAAGGACCCTCGCCATGCGCGCCACCACCATCCACGCCCCGTACGACATGCGCGTGGAGGACGTCCCCGAGCCCGTGGTGCAGCTGCCCACCGATGCCGTCGTCCGAGTGCTGCGCGCCTGCATCTGCGGCAGCGACCTGTGGGCCTACCGCGGCGAGGCGGCCCGGCAGCCGGGTCAGCGCATCGGGCACGAGTTCCTCGGCGTGGTCGAGGAGACCGGCTCCGAGGTGGGCACCGTCCGGCGCGGTGACCTGGTCGTCGCGCCCTTCATGTGGTCCGACGGCGTCTGCGACTACTGCCGCGAGGGTCTGACGACGTCCTGCGAGCACGGCGGCTTCTGGGGCTCCGTCGGCTACGACGGCGGTCAGGGCGAGGCCGTGCGCGTGCCCTTCGCCGACGGCACCCTGGTCCAGCTGCCCAAGGACGCGGCCTCCGACGACCACCTGCTGTCCGCCCTGCTGACCCTCTCCGACGTCCTCGGCACCGGCCACCACGCCGCCCTCGGCGCGGGCGCCCGGCCCGGCGCCACGGTCGCGGTCGTCGGGGACGGCGCGGTCGGCCTGTGCGCCGTGCTCGCCGCCAAGCGGCTCGGTGCCGAGCGGATCATCGCCCTCGGCCGGCACGAGGTCCGTACCGACATCGCGCGCCGCTTCGGCGCCACCGACGTCGTCGCCGAGCGCGGGGACGCCGCCGTGGAGGCCGTCCGCGAACTCACCCGCGGGCAAGGCGCGCACGCCGTGGTCGAGGCCGTCGGCACGGAACAGTCCATGCGTACGGCCGTCAACATCACCCGCGACGGCGGCGCCATCGGTTTCGTCGGTGTGCCGCACGGCAGCGGCACCGGTCTGGACCTCGGCGTCATGTTCGACCGGAACATCGCCCTGCGCGGCGGTGTCGCCCCGGTCCGGGCCTACATCCCCGACCTGCTCCCCGACGTCCTCGACGGCACGATCGACCCCTCGCCGGTGTTCGACCTGACCGTCGGCATCGAGGGTGTGCCGGACGGCTACAAGGCGATGGACGAGCGCACCGCCCTCAAGGTGCTCGTCACCAACGACTGAATCAACGACGACTGAATCAACGACAACTGAGTCAACGTCACGATCAAGAGTCGTCCAGATAGTCATCACGTCCAGCGGATCGGCAGCGGCAGCGCCGTGAGCAGGCCCGAGACCGCGACCACCGCGCCCAGGGCGATCACCTCGCCCCGCGCGGGCGCCGACGCGGCCAGCGGGTCCGGCGCGCGGCGCAGCCGGATCCGCGCCCACAGGGCGAGCACGGCGACGACGGCGACCAGGACGACCTTGGCCAGCAGGGTGCGCCCGTACGCCGTCGTCGTCAGCTGGTCCAGGACCGTGGCCGCCGGCATCCGCCGCAGCGAACTGCACACGCCCGTCGCGGTGATGACCGCGAGCAGCACGAGCGCCGCGCGCGCGTAGCGGCCGAGCAGCGCGGCCCCCGCCGGGTCACCGCGCCACTGCCCGAGCGTGCGCAGGGCGTACGGCAGACCGCCGGTCCACAGCGCCCCGCAGGTCAGGTGCACCAGGGTCAGCGCCGCACCGGTGAGCGGGCCGTGCTCGGTGGCCGGGTGCGCGCGCAGCGCCTCGGCGACCACCACCGCGGCCAGCGGCCACGCCTGCGCCGCCGGACGCCGCGAGAGTGCGCAGAACCCCGCCAGCAGAAAGCCGTTGACCTCCAGCAGGGCCAGCTTGCCGTCGCGGGAGCCGTAGAGGCCGCCCACGTCGATCTGGCCGAGGCCGTGCGGGATCAGATCGCCGGCCGAGACCACCGAGGCGAGCGCCAGCGCGGCGACGAATCCGGCCCCGGCGGCCGGCGGCGCCCAGCTGCGCGGCCGCCCGGCCGGGGCGCCGGGTACGCGCCCGGCGAGCCCCCGCACGAACAGCTCGCCCAGCGGCACGCTCAGCGCGGCGAACAGCACCGCGCGCAGCAGTCCGATGCCGCCCACGCCCGGCGCGGCGGCCTCCCCGGTGCCGCGCAGCGCCGCCGCCGGCCCGAGCAGCGGGATCAGGGCGCCCAGCGCCGTCAGGACGAGGAGGGCGACGGCCCGGCCGGTGCCGGACCGCCGGTCGGGGCCGCCCTCGTCGGTGGCCTCGGCGGCCGGTCGTGTCGCGCTCACCCCGGGATCTTCGCCAGTCGCCGCAGAACCGGGCAAGTCCCGGAAAACAACTGGGGCTACGGCATTCCACCCATACGTACGTTTCCGGCCGCCCGCACGCTCACCGCCAGCGGGCCGGGGACGACCCCCAGGGCACCGGGGACGCCGCCCAGTCCCCGGGGCCGTCCGCGAAGGTCACCGGTGGCAGGGCGTGGCGCAGCCGGCCGAGCGGGCCGTCCGTCTCGGCCAGCCAGGCGTCCGGGCCCGGGTACGGCGCGCCCGTGGCCGCGGTCGGCCGGATTCCGTCCGTCAGCCAGTGCGCCGTGCGGGCCAGCGCCAGCCGCACCGACCGGCCGCCGCCGTCGTACGACTGCTCGGTCAACGCCCGCAGCACGGCCGCCGTCAGCAGATAACCGGTGCCGTGGTCCAGGGCCTGCGCGGGCAGCGCACCGGGCTCCTCGGTCGAGCCCTCGGCCACGGCGATGCCGGTGGCGACCTGCACCAGGCTGTCGAAGCCGCGGCGCCCGCCCCACGGCCCGTACGCGCCCCACGCCGAGACCTGCGCCACCACCAGCCCGGGCCTGCGCTCGGCCAGGGCCTGCGGCGAGAGCCCGAACGCGTCGAGGGCGCCGGGCCGGTAGCCGGTGACGACGACGTCCGCCGACGCCAGCAGCTTCTCGAAGGTGTCCCGGTCCGTGCGCAGGTCGAGGGCGGCGGACCGCTTGCCGAACCCCGTGTCGGCGTGCTGGTCGGGCAGTTCGGGCAGCCAGGGGGCGTCCACCCGCAGGACGTCCGCGCCCAGCAGGGCGAGGGTGCGGGTGGCGACGGGACCGGCGAGGACCCGGGTCAGGTCCAGCACGCGCAGCCCCGCGGCGGGCAGCAGCGGAGCCGTGGCGGGGTCGAGCGGCGCGAGCACGCGCGCGCGTGCACAGTCCAGGCGCACGCGCTCGACCAGCGGGCGCGCGGCCACCTCGGCCGCCTGCTCGGTGGCCGCCCACTCCTGCCGGGTGCGCAGGGCCACGGCGAGACCGCCGGCGCCGAGGACCGCCTCCTCGACCTCCAGGGCCGGCCGCTCGGCGAGCCGGGCGGCCGCCCGGTCCGCCGAGGCGTCCTCGGGCAGGCCCAGCGCACCGAGCAACCGGGCCCGGTGGTGCGGGTAGTTGGCGTGGGTGCGCACCCAGCCGTCGGCCGTCCGCCAGAACCGCGACAGCGGCGCGAAGGCGACCGGGGCCCGGCCGTCGACCCGCAGGTGCCGCTCGCTGTGGAAGGCGGTCGCGACGGCGCCGTCGTCGACCCGGACGCCGGGCACCTCGGCGAGCCCCGCCCGGCGGGCCGCCAGCTCCGCGGCGGCCAGTGCGCAGGCACCGGCACACGCGCGGGCCAGCTGCCGTACGGGCAGGCGCGCCGGGAGGGCGTCCGGGCGCTCGACCGTCGTCACCCGGGACAGGAGGGCGGGATCGCCGCCCAGTGCGGTCCATGCGGACGCGATGTCCGCCGAGATGCCGGACGCGATGTCTGACGCGGTATCTGTCATGACTACACTATGCATTATTGATGAATCAATATTGATTCAATCAACTTTGCTTCCCGCCCGACCACGCGGCCAATGGGTCACCAGGTCACCGCGGCCAGTGCGTCCGCCGTGCCCCGGCCGTAGAAGCCGTTGTGGTTCTTCACCCCCTCGCACACCGCGTCGACCTTCCCGTCACCATTGATGTCGTACGGGTCCGTGCACGGCGCGGCGTCGGCCTCCGCGTAGAGCAGCGCCTTCACCAGGCTCGCCGGAGCGTGCGGATGGGTTGACTTGATCAATGCGGCAACACCCGCGACATGCGGGGTCGCCATCGAGGTGCCCGCCATGTACCCCCACCTGCCGCCGGGCAGCGGGCCGAGGATGAGGCCGCTCGTCGCCGGGGGTTCCGGCTTCTGGTAGGCCGTCGAGTCGCCACCCGGCGCGGCGATGTCGATCACGCCGAGGCCGTAGTTGGAGAACGACGACTTCAGGCCCTTCGCGCCGGTCGCCGCGACCGTCACGACACCTGGCAGCTGGGTCGGTATGTCGTAGCACGCGTGCGGGTCGATCACGCGGTCCGACGGGGTGCCGTCGTTCGGGGAGGCCTTGTCGGTGATCGAGTCGGACGCGAGGTCGTAGCTCTCGTTGCCCGCCGCCGCGACGTTGACCGTGCCCTTCTTCTCCGCGTACCGCGAGGCCCGGGTGACGGCGTCGGCCAGCGCCCTCTGGTCCGGGTCGCCGGTGCAGTTGAAGTACCACGGGTCGGTGTAGTAGCTGTTGTTGGTCACGTCGACGTGGTGCTCGGCCGCCCACATGAAGCCGCAGACCACGGCTTCGGTGTAGAAGTAGCCCTTCGGATCGGCGACCTTGATGCCGGCCACCTTGACGCCCGGCGCGACGCCCGTGATGCCGACACCGTTCTTCGCGGCCGCGATCTCGCCTGCCACGTGGGTGCCGTGCGGGCTCTCCGACGCGCTCGGCCGCCAGGCGCCGTCCGTCGTGTCGGGCTTGCCGGACACGCAGTTGACCGAGTCCGCGCGGTCGAAGTTGGGCGCGATGTCCGGGTGGGTGTCGTCCACGCCGGTGTCGATGACGGCGACCGTGACGTCCGGGCTGCCCAGGGTCTTCTCGTGCGCCTTGTCCGCCTTGATGGCCGGCAGGTCCCACTGCAACGGCTCCAGCGGATCCTGGCCCCCCGTCGCCTTCGCGCCGGCCGCGGCGATCTCCTGGGCGCTGAGCGCCTTCGGCGTGCCCATGTCCGCGGTGGACTGGGCGGGCAGCGGCGCGTTGCGCGTGGCACCGGCCGAGTCCACCCCGCGTACCGCACGCATCCGCGCGCCGAACCCGGGGTCCGGGGAGTGGACGACGAACACTCCGATCCCGTCGTAATCGGCCACGAGGGAACCGCCGTTGCGCGTGATCTCCCGGCGTACCGACTCGATCGTGCGGCGGTCGGTCCGGGTGTTGACCACGTAGGAGAGGTTCGGGCCGTTCGCCGCCGCCCGTGCCGCCCGTGCCGCCGGTGTCGTGGCGGGCGCCGCCGAGGCCGCCGCCGGGAGGAGGCCGAGCGAGGCCGTCAGGGACAGCACGACGGGCACGGCGGGCGCGAGCCTGCGTCTGGAGTGCGAATGAGGCACGGGGTCTCCACATCATCCGGATACGGAACCGCCCGAGACACGGATGGCGCTCGGGCAGGTACATGACGGGTCGGTTATGCATGGTGAAGCTATCCCGTCGGTTGCTGATCATCAATGACTTGGCAATGACTCGACAAGACCACTTGCGGATCAACTCATAAGACTTGAACCGGTCCTCGCGTGGCGCCGTGGACCTTGGGCAGGGAGCACGAGCACCATCAAGCCCCCCGTCGTCATGGCAACCGCGAACGCGAGGAGACTCCGTGGCCACCGAGACACCGCCCCCCACACCGTCGGGGACATCCCTTCCCTCCACCGAGGAGTTCGCGGAGGTGCAGCAGAGCGCGGAGTTCGGTGAACTGCGCCGCGCCCACCGCTCCTTCGCCTTTCCCCTGACCGTCGCCTTCATCGCCTGGTACCTGCTCTACGTGCTGCTCTCCAACTACGCGGACGGATTCATGGGCACCAAGGTGGCCGGCAACATCAACGTCGCCCTCGTCCTCGGCCTCGCCCAGTTCGTCACCACGTTCCTCATCGCCTGGTGGTACGCACGGCGCGCGTCCGCGCAGCTCGACCCCAAGGCGGAGGCCATCAAGTCCCGGATGGAGGGCGGCGCATGAGCCCCGCACAGCACACCCTGCTCGCCGCCGGCGAGGCGAGCCAGCACCGGACGCTGATCGTCACCCTGTTCGCGGTGTTCGTCGCCGTGACCCTCGGCATCACCGTCTGGGCCGGCCGCCAGACCAAGGACGCCGCCGACTTCTACGCCGGCGGACGGCAGTTCACCGGCTTCCAGAACGGCCTCGCCGTCTCCGGCGACTACATGTCCGCCGCGTCCTTCCTCGGCATCGCCGGCGCCATCGCCCTCTTCGGCTACGACGGCTTCCTGTACTCCATCGGCTTCCTCGTCGCCTGGCTGGTCGCCCTGCTCCTGGTCGCCGAGCCACTGCGCAACTCCGGCCGCTACACCATGGGCGACGTCCTCGCGTACCGCATGCGCCAGCGCCCCGTCCGCACGGCGGCGGGCACGTCCACCATCGTCGTCTCGATCTTCTACCTGCTCGCCCAGATGGCCGGCGCGGGTGTCCTCGTCTCGCTCCTGATGGGCATCACCAGCGACGGCGGCAAGATCGGCATCGTCGCCCTGGTCGGCGTCCTGATGATCGTCTACGTCACCGTCGGCGGCATGAAGGGCACCACCTGGGTCCAGATGGTCAAGGCCGTCCTGCTGATCCTCGGCGCCCTGCTGCTGACCTTCCTGGTCCTGCTGAAGTTCCACTTCAACGTCTCCGATCTGCTCGGCAAGGCGGCCGACAACAGCGGCAAGGGCACGGCGTTCCTGGAGCCCGGCCTGAAGTACGGCGCCACCGGCACCACCAAGCTGGACTTCCTCTCGCTCGGCCTCGCCCTGGTCCTCGGCACCGCGGGTCTGCCGCACATCCTGATCCGCTTCTACACCGTCCCCACCGCCAAGGCCGCCCGTAAGTCGGTCATCTGGGCCATCGGCCTGATCGGCGCCTTCTACCTGATGACCCTCGCGCTCGGCTTCGGCGCGGCGGCCCTCATCAAACCGGCCGAGATCATCGCCTCCAACAAGGCGGGCAACACCGCGGCCCCCCTCCTCGCCCTGCACCTCGGCGGCGTCGACTCCAACTGGGGCGCCGTCATGCTCGCCACCATCTCCGCGGTCGCCTTCGCCACGATCCTCGCGGTCGTCGCGGGCCTGACCCTGGCCTCGTCCTCGTCGTTCGCGCACGACATCTACGCCAACGTCATCAAGAAGGGACAGGCCACCGAGAAGCAGGAGCTCGGCGCGGCCCGCTGGGCCACCGTCGGCATCGGCGCGGTCTCCATCGTCCTCGGCGCCCTCGCCCGCGACCTGAACGTGGCCGGCCTCGTCGCGCTCGCCTTCGCCGTCGCCGCCTCGGCAAACCTGCCGACCATCCTCTACAGCCTGTTCTGGAAGCGGTTCACCACCGCCGGCGCCCTGTGGTCGATCTACGGCGGCCTGGTCACCGCGGTCGGCCTCGTGCTCTTCTCGCCGGTGGTCTCCGGCAGCCCGGCCTCGATGTTCCCCGAGGTCGACTTCCACTGGTTCCCCCTGGAGAACCCCGGCATCATCTCCATCCCCGTCGGCTTCCTGCTCGGCGCCCTCGGCACCCTGCTGTCGAAGGAGACCCCGGACGCCGGCAAGTACGCCGAACTGGAGGTGCGCTCGCTGACCGGCACCGGAGCGCACTGACACCTTCCTACGACGGCCGCGCCGTACCGGACTGTACGGTCCTACGACGCGGCCTCGTCGTAGCTCGTGGGATCGGGCCGCTGTCGTTGTCAGTGGCGTCACGTAGGCTCGCCAGCGACGGACGACTCATCCGCGACGGACAATTGAGTGACCGAGAGGGAGGGGGCCCACGTGCTCATCGACACCTACGGCCGGGTGGCCACCGACCTGAGGGTCTCGCTGACGGACCGGTGCAACCTGCGCTGCACCTACTGCATGCCCGAGGAGGGCCTGCAGTGGCTGGCCAAGCCCGACCTGCTCACGGACGACGAGATCGTCCGCCTCGTCGACATCGCCGTACGGCTCCTCGGCATCGAGGAGGTCCGCTTCACCGGCGGCGAGCCCCTGCTGCGCCCGGGCCTGGTCGGCATCGTCGAGCGCGTCACGGCCCTCGCCCCCCGCCCCCGGACGTCGCTGACGACCAACGGCATCGGCCTCAAGCGCACCGCGGCGGCCCTGAAGGCGGCCGGCCTGGACCGGGTCAACGTCTCCCTGGACACTTTGCGCCCGGACGTCTTCAAGACCCTGACCCGCCGTGACCGGCACAAGGACGTCATCGAGGGCCTGGAAGCCGCCCACGCGGCCGGCCTCACCCCCGTGAAGATCAACTCTGTCCTGATGCCCGGCCTGAACGAGGACGAGGCCCCCGACCTGCTGGCCTGGGCGATCGAGCACGGCTACGAGCAGCGCTTCATCGAGCAGATGCCCCTCGACGCCCAGCACGGCTGGAAGCGCGAGGGCATGGTCACCGCCGGGGACATCCTCGCCTCCCTGCGCACCCGCTTCGACCTCACCCCCGAGGGCGCGGAGGAGCGCGGCTCGGCCCCGGCCGAGCGCTGGCTGGTCGACGGCGGCCCGCACCGGGTCGGTGTCATCGCCTCGGTCACCCGCCCGTTCTGCGCGGCCTGCGACCGCACCCGCCTCACGGCCGACGGCCAGATACGCACGTGCCTGTTCGCCACCGAGGAGACCGACCTGCGCGCCGCCCTGCGCGGCGACGCGTCCGACGAGGAGATCGCCCGCATCTGGAAGCTGGCGATGTGGGGGAAGAAGGCGGGGGCGGGCCTGGACGACCCGTCGTTCGTACAGCCGGACCGACCGATGTCGGCGATCGGCGGCTAGCTCTCTTCGGGCGCTTCCCACTCGTCGAACGTCACGACGTCCTTCAGGAAACCCCGCATTCCGAGAAACTGCGAAAGATGCTCGCGGTGCTCCTCGCACGCGAGCCACGTCTTGCGCCGCTCCGGCGTGTGGATCTTCGGGTTGTTCCACGCCAGTACCCACACGGCGGCGGCACGGCAGCCCTTGGCGGAGCAGATCGGGATCTCTTCAGGCACGGGTTCGTCTCACAGAAAAGGGGCCGGAACAAGGCGACGCCGGGCAGCCACGGGGGGAGCTGCCCGGCGTCGGTCCGTCGCTCCGACGGGGGATGCGGAGCGCGTACGCAGTATGTCACGGGTACCCCACGACCCGGCACCGGAACTGCACGATTGATCTGAGCTTTTCTTGAGCTTCATGGGTAGGCCGAATTCCGCTTCCACCACTGCTCTGCGGGTCACACCGGGTCGGGCCGCTCACCGCGCGCGCCGGCCGGACGCGCCGAGGCTCCCTCCGCGGTGGACTGCTCCCGAGTGTCCTCGGCGCGCGGCGGCGTGATCATCGGCTTCGCCGGCATGCTGACGAACGTCGACGGCAAGGACGGCGGCCGCTCGCGGCCGGCGTTCGCGATCACCACGGCGACATAGGGGAGCAGCGCACCGAGCACCAGCGCCACGACGGCGACGTACCGCTCGACGTTCCACAGGGCGACCGCGAGGATCACCGACACCGTGCGGACGGTCATCGAGATCACGTACCGCCGCTGCCGGCCCCGCACGTCCTCGGCGAGGCCCGTCCGGGCTCCGGTGATCCGGAACACCTGGACGCCGCCGTGCTGTTTCCGCATCACAGTCCACCATCCGCCCGCATCGGACTCTCCCCGGCCCGCCGTCGTCCGCACCCGGCCGGGAACCGGGCGGGGACACGTTCCACGGTACGCCGCGGCCGGGTCACCGACGAGACCGGGGCACCCACTGCCTGCGGCAACGCCCCCGCACCGCCCGTACGGGTGATCCCGACATGCGCCGTACGGCCCACCCGCCGACACTGGCCCTAATGCTCACGTCGAGCCGTTCGAGGAGGCAGCCATGGGCTGGTTGTGGGCGATCATCGTGGGATTCGTGCTCGGCATCATCGCCAAGGCCGTCATCCCGGGCAAGCAGCACAGTCCACTGTGGCTGACCACCATCTGCGGCATGCTCGGCGCCATCGTGGGCAACGCCGTCGCCCGCGCACTCGGCGTCGCGGCGACCCCGGGCATCGACTGGAGCCGGCACATCTTCCAGATCGTGGCGGCGATCATCATCGTGGCCGCGGTGGACGCCCTCTACATGGCTACGCTGGGGAAGAAGAAGGCCCAGAGAGCCTGAGAACCCCCTGCGGAAAGCACCCCGAACGGGGCGCGGTGGACTGCGCGACACGCCACGACACAGCCGCAGCGCGCAGACCACCGCGCCCCGACGGCACTACCCGGCGACAACCTCCACCGCGGCCAGGTTCTTCTTCCCGCGCCGCAGCACCAGCCACCGTCCGTCCAGCAGATCCTCCTTCGCCGGGACGGCGTCCTCGGAGGCGACCTTCGCGTTGTTCACGTAGGCACCGCCCTCCTTCACCGTCCGCCGCGCGGCGGACTTGCTGGCGACGAGACCGACCTCCGCGAGCAGATCGACCACCGGGCCCAGCTCGGTGACCCGGATGTGCGGCACCTCGGACAGCGCGGCGGCCAGCGTCGCACCGTCCAGCTCCGCCAGCTCGCCCTGACCGAAGAGGGCGCGGCTCGCGGCGATCACCGCGGCCGTCTGGCCGGCGCCGTGCACCAGCGTCGTCAGCTCCTCGGCGAGCGCGCGCTGCGCCGCCCGGGCCTGCGGACGCTCCTGCGTCTGCTGCTCCAGCTCCTCGATCTCCTCGCGGGACCTGAAGCTGAAGATGCGCAGGAACTTCGAGACGTCCCGGTCGTCCGCGTTCAGCCAGAACTGGTAGAACGCGTACGGCGTCGTCATCTCGGGGTCGAGCCACACCGTGCCGGACTCGGTCTTGCCGAACTTGGTGCCGTCCGCCTTGGTGATCAGCGGCGTGCCGAGCGCGTGCACCACGGCGTGCGGCTCGACCCGGTGGATCAGGTCGGTGCCCGACGTGAGGTTGCCCCACTGGTCGCTACCACCGGTCTGCAGGGTGCAGCCGTACCGCCGGTACAGCTCCAGGAAGTCCATGCCCTGGAGGATCTGGTAGCTGAACTCGGTGTAGCTGATGCCCGCGTCGGAATTGAGCCGCCGCGCGACAGCCTCCTTCGCGATCATCTTGTTGACCCGGAAGTACTTGCCGATGTCACGCAGGAACTCGATGGCCGACAGACTCTGCGTCCAGTCGAGGTTGTTGACCATCACCGCGGCGTTCGGGCCCTCGAAGTCCAGCAGCGGCTCGATCTGCGCGCGCAGCCGCTCCACCCACTGGGCGACGATCTCGGGTGCGTTGAGCGTGCGCTCCGCGGTGGGCTTCGGGTCACCGATCAGACCGGTGGCACCCCCGACCAGGCCCAGCGGGCGGTTGCCCGCCTGCTGGATGCGGCGCATCGTCAGGATCTGCACGAGGTTGCCGAGGTGCAGGCTGGGCGCGGTCGGGTCGAAGCCGCAATAGAACGTGACGGGGCCGTCCGCGAACGCCTTGCGCAGTGCGTCCTCGTCCGTGGAGAGGGCGATGAGCCCGCGCCACTTCAGCTCGTCGACGATGTCCGTCACGGTTCTCGTATCTCCTTGCTGGTCTTCGGGCAGTCGAGCGACTGCCGCCTACGAGGTTATACGCCCTGACTGACAGAGCTCATATTGAAATCCGGGATGCGCAGCGCGGGCATCGCGGCCCGGGTGAACCAGTCGCTCCACTCGCGCGGCAGCGTCTTCTCGGTGCGCCCTGCCTCCGCGGCCCGCCCCAGCAGGTCCACCGGCGACTCGTTGAACCGGAAGTTGTTCACCTGCCCGGTCACCTCGCCGTTCTCCACGAGGTAGACGCCGTCCCGGGTCAGCCCGGTCAGCAGCAGCGTCGCCGGGTCGACCTCGCGGATGTACCACAGGCAGGTCAGCAGCAGCCCGCGCTCGGTGTCCGCGACCATGTCCTCCAAGGAGCGCTCGCCCCCGCCGTCCAGGATCAGGTTCCCGAGCGCCGGGGCGACCGGCAGCCCCGTCAGCGCCGCGCTGTGCCGGGTGGTCGTCAGATGCCTCAGCACGCCCTCGCCGACCCACTCGGTGGCGTGCGCCGGCAGCCCGTTGTCGAACACCGACTGGTCGCCGCCCGAGGAGTGGGCGACCACGAACGGCGCGCACTCCAGACCCGGCTCGTGCGGATCGCTGCGCAGCGTAAGAGGCAGCCCGCTCAGCCTGTCGCCCACGCGCGTGCCCCCGCCCGGCTTGGAGAACACCGTCCGGCCCTCGGCCGCGTCCCGGCCCGACGCCGACCACAGCTGGTAGATGAGCAGGTCCGCGACCGCCGTCGGCGGCAGCAGGGTCTCGTACCGGCCCGCGGGCAGCTCCACGCGCCGCTCGGCCCAGCCGAGCCGTACGGCCAGCTCCGCGTCCATGGCGGCCGGGTCGACGTCCTTGAAGTCACGCGTGGAACGGCCGGCCCAGGCCGAGCGCAGCCGGTCGGGCGACTTGGCGTTCAGCTCCAGCGTGCCCGTGGGCTGGTCGTGGCGCAGGCGCAGTCCCGTCGACGTACCCAGGTACGTCGACACCAGCTCGTGGTTGGCGAAGCCGTACAACTCGCGGCCGCCCGCACGCGCGCGTGCGAACGCCTCGCCGAGTGCCGGGGCGAAGTCGCCGAACACCGCCGAGGAGGTCTCGGCGGGCGCGTCCGTGAAGTCGGGGGACTCCGGAACCCCGCCGACCAGGGGCTGCGCGTCCTCGGCGGGCCCGGCACCGCGCGCGGCGGCCTCGGCGGCCCGCACCAGCGGCTCCAGCTCGTCCGCCGTGACGGCCGACCGGGACACGACACCCGAGGCCGTGCCCTCCTTGCCGGCCACGGTCGCGATCACGGTGAGCGTACGGCCGCGCGTCACGCCGTTGGTGGTGAGCGAGTTGCCCGCCCAGCGCAGGTTGGCCGTCGAGTGCTCGTCGGCGATGACGACACAGCCGTCGGCCCGGGACAGCGCGAGCGCCTGCTCCACGACCTCGTGCGGCTTGTTGCTGCGGGCGCTCATCGACCGGCCTCCTGCGTGGTGTTCAGAATGTTGACGCCCTTGAAGAGGGCGGAAGGACATCCGTGCGACACGGCCGCCACCTGGCCGGGCTGCGCCTTGCCGCAGTTGAAGGCGCCACCGAGGACGTAGGTCTGCGGACCGCCCACGGCCGCCATCGAGCCCCAGAAGTCCGTCGTGGTCGCCTGGTACGCCACGTCCTTCAGCTGCCCGGTGATCCGCCCGTTCTCGATCCTGAAGAACCGCTGCCCGGTGAACTGGAAGTTCACCGCAGGGTCAGGGGGCATACCTCTCTGATCGGCGATTGTGCAGGTCAGGTGGTTAACCACGGTTTGCCCTCAATCCCTGTTCATACTGGTTGAAACCGGACTGTACGGGGTCTGGTGATGACCTGGTGTCGACCTCCGGGACCCGCCTCGGGCTACCTGGGTGCGGGTCCTGGAGGCTTGGCCCCAGATTGGATCAGAGACTACCCATCGGTGGTCCGGACTGGGATGCGGATATCGCCCTGACCTCAGTCTCTCCAGCCGCATCAAGACAGCCTGCGGGAGTGACGGGAGGTGAAGGTTGCCCGGACGGACGGCGGGCGCCGTACGCTCGAATCATGAGTGCCGACATTGGCAAGCGGCTTCAGGACGTACGCAAGCGACGCGGCATGACGCAGCGTCAGCTAGCGAGCGAGTCAGGCGTTTCCCTGTCCTTGATCCGGAAGCTGGAGCAAGGGGAGCGGGCCGACACGCGCCTGGAGACTGCGCGTCGGCTTGCGCAGGTCCTGCGGGTGCCGACGACGAACCTCATTGCTGATCATGAGGACGATCCCGAGGCGGCGCCTAGCGCTGATGATCGTTGGGAGGCTGTCCGGCGTGCGCTCGTGGCTCCGGTACGGGCGGACGGTGCGACGGAAGAGCCGACCGTGGGCGGTGTGCGGGACGCGCTGGAATCAGCCCTGCCGCTCTTCTCCGGTGATCGTTTCGCAGAGCTGAGTGTGATCCTTCCGCCCCTGCTGCGGGAAGCTGATCTGATCGCCGAGAGTGGCCCGGAGGGGCGGGCCGTACGTGTCCGGCTCTCACAGCTCACAGGCTGGCTGCTTACACAGACTCGGCAGTTCGAGGCGGCCGACATCGCTCTGTCCCGGTCGCTGGAGGAGTCGTCGGATCGGCTTCAGGCGGCGGCGACGGTGAGCACGCAGTGCTGGCTCTTGCTGAGGCGCGGTCGGCTGGCTGAGGCGCGGGAGCTGGCAACGCGGTGGGCGGATGAGGTCGAGCCCCGCATTTCGCGGGCGACCCCGGCGGAGCTGAGCGCCTGGGGCTGGCTGCTGCTGCGGGCCTCGGCTGCTGCGATCCGGGACAACCGGTCTGGGGAGGCCGAAGACGCGTTGCGCTACGCCAACTCGGCGGCGGTCGCGATGGGGCGGGAGTTCGCTCCGCGTGACGACTTCTTGCAGGCGTTCGGGCCGGTCACGGTGGCTCTGAAGCGGGCCGAGAATGCCATGATCGTCGACAAGCCGGACTTGGTGCTCAAGCTCTCGAAGCGCATCCCGACCAGCGGCATGCGGCCCACCTCCAACAACCGCAACCGTCACCTCCTGGACGTGGCGGAGGCGCATGCCCGCTCGCGTGACTACGCGAAGACGGTTGAGGTCTTGCAGGGCATCCGCGCGGACGCTCCACAGTGGCTGCCCAACCAACGCTACGCACGGGACATCTTCGGCCGAGTGATCGCGTGTCGGCGCACCCTCACGCAGGAGATGCGGGACCTGGCTGACGCGATCGGCGTACCGGTGTGACTCGGTGTGGCACTTCGGGCTGGCCCCCTATCAAAGTGCCATTGAGGTGTGTTCCTGCCGTTACATAGCGTCATATGCATGGCGACCCAAGGTAGAGCAGCAGAGACAGCTGTCCGTGAGCGCATGACCACGGTCGATGCCGACGCGCGTCAGTGGGAGTACACGACCTACGCCCCGGCCGGTGAAACGTGCCCGACATGCGGTGTGCCGATCAAGAGTCTTGAGAGCTGCCGCCGGGGGATGCTGTCCCGCCGGGACTCGTCTCCGATCGTGGCCTACTGGCACACGGCTTGCGCACCGAAGGCGACGGGGCAGTGATCCCCATGGAGATCTACAAGAGCAGCAAGAAAGCCGCTGCTGACGCGCACGAGGCGCTGCGGCATGCACTGCTGGCCATCGGGATTCCGAACCGGGACCTTCGCTGGCTGGCTCCCCGCGTAGCGCCGGACGGCCGTCCGATGGTGGCTATGGGGACGTGGAACGCTGATGTAGTGCAGAAGGTAGCGGCCCATCTGATGGCATCACCTGCGCACGTCCAGGCGGCGCCGGACGGCCGTGTCGTGAGCGACCACGTCCGTGTGACACGGGACGAATGACCCCGGCTCGCTGAGGACGGCGAATCAAGGCTCAGCGAGTCGGCTGCCCCGTCTGTGCGTCTCCCCCCGGCGCATGGACGGGGCTCTCTGCTGTTTGAGCCTGTGGTGCCGTGATGGCGCGCTGTGGGCACGACGCCGGCCGGAGAGGCTTTTGGGCGGGAGCTGCCATGGGGCGAGTGAACAGGGGGCCTTACGCTGGCCAGCGGATCGGGCAGTCTTTGGGACCTGCCCGCAATAGCCCGATCGGCCCCCTGTTCTTCGAGGCTCGCCCCATGGTGGCTGCCTAAAAGCCTCGTAGGCCGTCGGCCCCAGCCCAAGAGGGTGAACATCAGCCTCGTCCCTCCGGAGCGGGGCCGAGTCGCCCGATGCCGCGCGGGGCGGGCTCTTGGGCTGGCCGGTGTGGGTGTCGTGGTTCGGGTCGGTGGCTGAGCTGCTGGAGGCCGTGAGCCTCGGGCCACAGTCCTCGGGATCGGGGCGGGCAAGGTGGGTCGTGCTGGAGCTGGCATACGTCTCCGGGGTCGCCTGGTGTGCGCCGGGGCGGCGGCGCCCCGGACCGGACCGGCCGAAGGCCGCATGCCGGGCCGGGGTGCGGCAAGCCGCCCCGGCGGCGCGCCGAAGGCGCGCCCTGGAAGAAGTAAAGCCAGATTCCGCCACGTCCCAAACCGCTGACCGCTCCCGGCTCCCGATGGGCGCATGGCATGTTGCGCAACCGGCCGGACACGCCTGCTGTGTTCACCGATACCGGAACTGCGTAACCGCGCTCTCCGGACATGCCTTCAGGTTCCCTACCTCCGGCGATAATTCGGTTGACATGCCGTGCCCGATCTGGATCAGCCGTCTGCTGAGATGGTTCTTACTCCAGGCGATTCCGGCACAGGAGTTCCCGTCGCCCAGATCTGATCCACATGCCACGGGAAAATCACGGCCTCTGTCGGCGTCAAGTCGTATAATTCAAAGGAAAGTTGGCTGCGCCTGACCAGGGCGTATGCAGGACACGCGCCCTGTAAGCGCAAAGGAGAAAAACCATGAACACCCGTCACCTACTTCCTGACTTGAGGCTCTGGAGGCCGCGTCATGTCTGCCGAATCCGGCAACAGCATCACACGCAAAACCCGCCCGTCCGCCGCATCGTCCGCTCCGGTCGAGCATTCCGGTGCGCTGGCACGCGAACTACGTCTGCAAGCTCTCTCAGAGGCGGACCGTGATCTCATACGGCTCGTCAACGATCCGCTCTTTTCGCGCTGGAAGGAGCAGATCAAATCCATTGGCGGCTGCGCCAACCCGATTTATCTGTCCGGCTCCACGGTCACTCGTGACGCTGTCACGGGTGAGGTGATCTCGTCCTACTCGACGGACGGGGAGCCTGGTGAGCGGCTGGCCGTGCGCTGCCGTAACCGGCGTGCCTCGGTGTGCGAGCCGTGCTCCCGGCTGCATGCCGGGGATACCTTCAAGCTCGTCCGTGCGGGCCTGTCCGGCGGCAAGGGCGTGCCGGAGTCGGTGAGGAACCAAGCCCGTCTGTTCGTCACGCTCACGGCCCCCTCGTTCGGGCCGGTGCATCGTGCACTCGGCGGGTCGCCCTGCCGTCCTCGGCGGGATGATCCGCACTGTGAGCACGGGCGGCGTCTGGGCTGCGGCCTGGTGCACACCGAGGATGACCCGCTGGTGGGTCTGCCGCTGTGCCCCGACTGCTACGACTACGTGGGCCATGTGCTGTGGCACGCGCACGCCGGGCGGCTGTGGGACCGGTTCACCACAGCCGTGCGCCGCTACCTGGGCTCGGCCGGTGGCGTACCGTGCTCGAAGCTCGGTGACCACCTGGTGGTGTCCTTCGCCAAGGTCGCCGAGTTCCAGCGGCGCGTGGCCATCCACTTCCATGCAGTCGTGCGCCTGGACGGCCCGGACGGTCCCGGCTCGTCCGCTCCGGCCTGGGCGACAGAAGATCTGCTCCTGGATGCGGTCGAGCATGCCGCCGCGTCGACCTTCGTCACGGTGGCGGACTCCGACGCGTACGGCACGGAACGGATCGGCTGGGGAGGGCAGTTCGACGCCCACCCCATCCGTTCGTTCGCCGATGGTGACGCCCCGTCAGATGCGGCTGTGGCCGGGTACGTGGCCAAGTATGTGTCCAAGAGCGCGGCCGACACGGGCGCCGGACTGGACTACCGGGTCACCAGCCTGGAGGACATCCGCGCGGCCGTCGTCACGCCCCACGTGCGGGCTCTGATGGCCACTTGCTGGCGCCTGGGCGGTCTCGCCGAACTGGAACACCTCCGGCTTCGCGCCTGGGCTCACGGCATCGGCTACCGGGGGCACATCCTCACCAAGTCCCGCCGCTACTCCACCACGTACGGCGCACTGCGCGAGGAACGGGCCGATCACCGCCAGGGCGACGCCAAGCCTGTGGACAGCCCGGACACGGTGACGGAATCGGCCTGGCGCTACGTCGGCTCTGGCTATACCCCCGGAGAGGCTGACTTCGCATTCGGCATCGCCGAGAGTCACGCACAGAACCTCCAGCTGGCCAGGGAGGCGCGGGAGGACGCTGAGCAGTGGGGAGAGTGGGTGTGAGAGGTGGTAGCAACCTGCTCATGACGCCGGATGAGGCGGCCTCGGAACTTGGCGTGACGAAGCGGGTCCTCATGTACTCGTACCGGCGCTGGGGCATCCCGTTCCTCAAGGTCGGCAAGCATGTCCGGTTCCGAACTCGCGATCTGCACAACTGGGTTGAGGGGCGCATGCAGCGACGTTAGGCTGACGGTCAGTCACTAACCAATCAACATGTGACGGGTTAACAAGCGTGGCGACCATCAAGAAGGAAGACTGCACCTGCCCCCGGCGCAAGAAGCCCACGTGCTCTCACAAGCCGTATCGGGTGACGTACCGGGAGCCCGGGGGCAGGGCAGGCAAGCCGCGACAGGTGTCCTTCAAGAAGCTCGAAGACGCGGAAGCGTTCGCGGTCAAGGTCGAGCGGGACAAGGACTTGGGGACCTACATCAACCCCAAGGCGGGACAGCGGACGTTCGAGCAGGTGTGGCACGAGTGGGTTGACGCGGGAACTCTGGAAGAGTCATCGAAAAGGAATTACCAGAGTGTCTACGACAACCACTACGGGCCCTTCTTCGGAAACAAGCCCATCGGCAGTATCACGCCAATAATCATCCTGGAATGGGAGGCGGACCAGAAGGAACGCGGCTACAAGGAAACCGGAATCAACGGACGTAAGAACGTCCTCTCATCCGTCTTCAACTACGCGATAGCAGCCGAGATCATCGGCCGCAATCCGTGCAAGAAAGCGAACCCCCGTAGGCGCTCGGGTCAGCAAGTAACCCCGGTCACCGACGAAGACATCCCGACCATGGAAGAGGTGCTGGGGATCGTCGCGGAGGCTCCGAAGCTGATCCGCGCTGGCTTCTGGGCCATGGCGGGCTGCGGGACGCGTCCGGGAGAGTCCCTGGCACTGTCCGATGAGTCCATGGAATGGGAGCGCAGCATCCTCGCCGTGGATCACCAGGTCTCGGCCTACGGCTGCCAGGAACTCTCTGGATACCGGCGCGGCGTGAAGCGGGGCACGAAGCATCGCGCCTTCGAGCAGGCGCGGAAGACTCCGGTTCCCGAGTCAATCAACGAGATCTTCAACGATCACATCGACGCCTTCGGGACGTGGGGAGATCGGGGCTGGTTCTTCGAGTCTCCTCGGCTGAATGATCGCCACCCGTCGTATGACTGGTTCCTGGATCAGTTCAAGGCGGCGGCCAAGCTGGCCGGGACTCCGCAGTACACCCCGAAGAGCTTCCGGCACTTCTTCGTCTCCGAGGCCATCCACGCTCAGATCCCGCTGTTCGAGGTGGCGGCATGGGTCGGGCACCGAACCACCAGGACGACGGAACTGGTCTACGGCCACCTCGTCCGCCGGGCCATGAACCGTGGCGCCCGCACGATGCACAACCGCCTGGGGTTGAAGCTGGAGCCCTTCAAGGGCCTCATCGTCCCGCCCTCGCTGATGCCCTCTGAGGACGACATCGAGGACTGGGACGACGTGGCGTAGGTGGTTCGCTGTGATTGCGTGTCGACCAGGTGCAGACTTCGGGCCGGATCGGTCGCCCTCTCAGGCGCGGCCGGACTCGTTCGCAGTGTTCAGGATGTTCACACTCCGAAACATTGCGGACGGGCACCCGTGAGACACAGAAGCGACCTGCCCAGGTTGGGCCTTTCCGCAGTTGAAAGCCCCTCCTAGTACGTAGGTCTGGGGGCCTCCGACAGCTTCCATGGAGCCCCAGAACTGGGGGGTGACCCCCTGATATGCAAAGTCCTTTACCTGCCCCTCAAGGCGGCCGTTCCGGATCATGTATGCCCTCTGACCCGTAAACTGGAAGTTGTACCGCTGCATGTCGATCGACCAGGACCGGTCACCGACGACGTAGATACCCCGGTCGACGCTCCCGATCAGGTCCTCCGTGGACAGCCCGGCGGGATCCGGCTGGAGCGAGACGTTGGCCATGCGCTGCACCGGCACATGCCCGGGGGAGTCGGCGTAGGCGCAGCCGTTGGAGCGGTCGAACCCGGTCAGCTTCGCGATCCTGCGGTCCAGCTGGTAGCCGACCAGCGTGCCGTCCCTCACCAGGTCCCAGGACTGCGCCGCGACGCCCTCGTCGTCGTAGCCGACGGTCGCGAGGCCGTGCTCGGCGGTGCGGTCGCCGGTGACGTTCATCAGCTCGGAGCCGTAACGCAGCTTGCCCAGCTGGTCGAAGGTGGCGAAGGAGGTGCCGGCGTAGGCGGCCTCGTAGCCGAGGGCGCGGTCCAGCTCGGTGGCGTGACCGATGGACTCGTGGATCGTCAGCCACAGGTTGGAGGGATCGACCACCAGGTCGTACAGGCCGGGCTCCACGCTTGGCGCCCGCATCTTCTCGGAGAGCAGCTCCGGGATCCGCTCCAGCTCGCCGTCCCAGTCCCAGCCGGTGCCGGTCAGGTACTCCCAGCCGCGTCCGACCGGCGGCGCGATGGTCCGCATCGAGTCGAACTCACCGCTGGACTCGTCCACCGAGACCGCCGTCAGCTCCGGATGCAGCCGCACCCGCTGCTGGGTGGTCACGGTCCCCGCCGTGTCGGCATAGAACTTGTTCTCGTGCACGGTGAGCAGCGAGGCGTCGACGTGGCTGACGCCCGGTGCGGCCAGCAGCCGCGTGCTCCACTCGGCCAGCAGCGCCGACTTCTCCTCGTCCGGCACGGAGAACGGATCGATCTCGTACGACGAGATCCACGTCCTGTCGGCGTGCACGGGTTCGTCGGCCAGTTCCACCCGCTCCGTCGACCCGGCGGCCTTGATCACCTGGGCGGACAGCCTGGCCATCGCCACCGCCTGCGAGGCGACCTTGGCCGCCGCGTCCAGGGTCAGGTCGACTCCGGAGGCGAAGCCCCACGTACCGCCGTGCACGACCCGGACCGCGTACCCGAGGTCGGTGGTGTCCGACGAGCCGGCGGGCCTGGCGTCCCGCAGCCGCCAGGACGCGCTGCGCACCCGCTCGAACCGGAAGTCCGCGTGCTCGGCCCCCAGCGCACGCGCGCGTGCCAGCGCGGCGTCGGCGAGGGCGCGCAGGGGAAGCGCTGTGAAGGCTTCGTCGATGGAATGGGGCACGGAGGTCTCCCTGCTGTCGTGGCCTGTCTGGTCCGATCATGTCGTGGACGCGTCCCCGGGGACTACACGGTTTCGGTCCCGTCCCGGTCCTTTCTGTAGGGATCCGACAGGGACTTCCCCGTGCCACTGTCGGTGCCCGCTTGCCCGAGCGCGCGGCGCTACCGATAGGTTTTCGATGAAGCCGCCTGTCATCGACGTGTTCGGGCGGGTGGGCCCCACGCTTCAGACCGCTATCGAAAGGGTGATCCGTTGAGCCGCTCGGTTCTCGTCACCGGAGGAAACCGGGGCATCGGCCTCGCCATCGCCCGCGCATTCGCCGACGCCGGCGACAAGGTCGCGATCACGTACCGCTCGGGCGAGCCGCCGGCCGGCTTCTTCGCCGTCAAGTGCGACATCACCGACCCGGAGCAGGTGGAGCAGGCCTACAAGGAGATCGAGGACCAGCACGGTCCGGTCGAGGTCCTGATCGCCAACGCCGGCGTGACCAAGGACCAACTCCTGATGCGCATGTCCGAGGAGGACTTCACCTCGGTCATCGACACCAACCTCACCGGCACCTTCCGTGTCGTCAAGCGCGCCAACCGCGGCATGCTGCGCGCCAAGAAGGGCCGCGTCGTCCTGATCTCGTCCGTGGTCGGCCTGCTCGGCTCGGCGGGGCAGGCGAACTACGCCGCCTCCAAGGCCGCCCTCGTCGGCTTCGCGCGTTCCCTCGCCCGTGAGCTGGGCTCGCGCAACATCACCTTCAACGTCGTCGCGCCCGGCTTCGTCGACACCGACATGACCAAGGCGCTCACCGACGAGCAGCGCGAGAACATCGTGTCTCAGGTGCCGCTCGGCCGTTACGCGCAGCCCGAGGAGATCGCCGCGACGGTGCGGTTCCTCGCCTCGGACGACGCCTCGTACATCACTGGAGCCGTCATCCCCGTTGACGGCGGACTGGGAATGGGTCACTGATCACCATGAGCGGAATCCTCGAGGGCAAGCGCGTTCTGATCACGGGCGTGCTGATGGAGTCCTCCATCGCCTTCCACGCGGCCAAGCTGGCCCAGGAGCAGGGCGCGGAGATCATCCTGACCGCGTTCCCGCGGCCCACGCTGACCGAGCGCATCGCCAAGAAGCTGCCGAAGCCCACCAAGGTCATCGAGCTGGACGTGACGAACGAGGAGCACCTCGCGCGGCTGGCCGACGTCGTGGGCGAGGAGCTGGGCGGCCTCGACGGCGTCGTGCACTCCATCGGCTTCGCTCCGCAGGACGCGCTCGGCGGCAACTTCCTCAACACCCCGTTCGAGTCCGTGGCCACCGCCATGCACGTCTCGGCGTTCTCCCTGAAGTCGCTGACCATGGCCTGCCTGCCGCTGATGCAGAACGGCGGCTCGGTCGTCGGCCTCACCTTCGACGCGCAGTACGCCTGGCCGCAGTACGACTGGATGGGCCCGGCCAAGGCCGCCCTGGAGGCGACCAGCCGCTACATGGCGCGTGACCTGGGCAAGCAGAACATCCGCTGCAACCTCATCTCCGCGGGCCCGATCGGCTCCATGGCCGCCAAGTCCATCCCGGGCTTCGCCGACCTGGCCTCCGTGTGGGACTCCCGCTCCCCGCTGGAGTGGGACCTGAAGGACCCGGAGCCGGCCGGCCGCGGCATCGTCGCCCTGCTGAGCGACTGGTTCCCGAAGACCACCGGCGAGATCATCCACGTCGACGGCGGTCTGCACGCGATCGGCGCGTGACCGCCGCCGCTGAGGCGTAGCAGGCGGCCGAGGCCCGCACCCCTGAAGGGGCTGCGGGCCTCGGCCGTATCCGGGACGAGCACGCCCCTGGGGCGGCCGGCGTCACCCGTTCGGCCCACCCGTCGGGCGGCCGGTCCACCCAACGGCGCACTCTGGATTACGCGTTCACCTCGCGCGATCCTCCCCGGCACGGCAGAGGAGGCCCTTGTGCGCCTGCCCGGACGCCTGGCTCCGGTGACCGTGGCCGTGGCCCTCGTGCTCTGTCTGCCGTACGACGCGATGCCCTACGCGCGCGTGGACGGTGGAAAGCCGCCCGCGCCGAACCTCTTCGGCGCCGTCTGCCGGACCGAGGTCCACGGCTCCCACGTGGTGGCCTACTGCCACAACCCCTACGTCGACACCGACCGCGTACGCCTGCACATCAAGTGCGCGCAGTGGTGGGACATAGGCACCGACAGCGCACCGGTGGACACCCCGCCCGCCCTGACCGTACGGCTCACGGGCCGGTGCTGGAAGGCCGTGCGCGCGGTCTGGATCAGCCACCAGAGGGAGCGCTGAACCGGCCCGGGCGGCACAGGAACGGATAGCTCGCCGCCTCGGTCGCGGCCGCCTCCCTGTCGCCGTTGCGGATCGCGTCCATCAGCCGGGTGTGGTCCATGTGCGTCTCCGGGGTCAGCTCCGCCCCCACGTCCGCGCGCAGCCAGTCCCGCAGGACCTCGCCCAGGTCGGCGTACATCGCCGTCATGGCGTCGTTGTGGGAGGCGGCCACGACGGCCAGGTGGAAGGTGGCGTCGGCGGCCACGAACGCCTCCGCCTCGCCCGTCTCCCAGGCCTCCTCGCGCCGCCGCATGAGCGCGTCCAGTTGCTTGAGGTCCTTCTCGGTGCGCCGCTCGGCGGCCAGCTTGGCCGCGGCCGACTCCAGCGCGGCGCGCAGTTCGGCGATGTGCCGCGGGTCGGCGTCGGCGAACCGGCGGTGCATCACCCCGGCCAGCTCACTCGTCGCCACCACGTACGTGCCCGAGCCCTGCCGGATGTCCAGCAGCCCGTTGTGCGCCAGCGCGCGCACGGCCTCGCGGACCGTGTTGCGGGCGACCCCCAGCTGCTCGACCAGCTCCGGCTCCGTCGGGATGCGTGAGCCGACCGGCCACTCGCCGGAGGTGATCTGGTTGCGCAGTTCGGCGATGACCTGCTCGGAGAGCGCCGAGCGGCGCGGATGGCTCAGGGGCATGGCACACCTTCGCACGAAGGCCCGGGTCCGTACGACCCGGGAATGGACAGTCAATCATCCCATCATTCTATGATGGGTCTCATGGCTAGTGAGGAAACCCGGACGGCGGACACGCGTACGGCGATGTCATCCACGTCCACGTCGCCCACCGGACGCGGTGCCGCCGCGGCGAGTACCCCTGAGACGCCCCCCGGCGCAGGCCGCACGCGCGCGTGGGCGACGCGGCTGGTCGTCCTCGGCATCGTGCTGTCCGCGCTGAACCTCCGCCCGGCCATCACGAGCCTCGGCGCCCTCCTGGAGGAGGTCCGCGACGGGCTCGGCATGAGCGGCAGCGTGGCCGGTCTGCTCACCTCCGTGCCCCCGCTCTGCTTCGCCGTCTTCGGCGCCAGCGCCCCCCGGCTGGCCCGCCGCTTCGGCCCGGCCGCCGTGGTCTGCGCCGGCATGGTCGCCATCACGGCGGGCCTGCTGATACGGCCGTACGTCGGCGACACCGCCGGATTCCTGGCCGCCACCGCGCTCGCCCTCATGGGCATCGCGGTCAGCAACGTACTCATGCCCGTCATCGTCAAGCGCTGGTTCCCCGACCGCGTCGGCTCCATGACCGGTCTCTACTCGATGGCCCTCGCCCTGGGGACCTCCCTCGCCGCCGCGGTCACCGTGCCGCTGACGGACGCGATGGGCGGCGACTGGCAGCCCGGCCTCGCCGTGTGGGCCGGCCTCGCGGCTGCCGCCGTCCTGCCCTGGCTGCCGCTCGTCCGCGACCGCGGCGCCGCCCCCGGGCAGCAGCGGCCGGAGCAGGGGCGGCCGGAGCGGGCGCGCACGGCCGCAGCGGCGGCCGAGGAGCGGTCCGCGCCCTTGCGCATCACCCGCAGCCGCACCGCGTGGGCGCTCGCCGTCTTCTTCGGTCTCCAGGCCACCGCCGCCTACATCACCATGGGCTGGATGGCGCAGATCTTCCGGGACGCCGGTGTCGCGGCCGGTACCGCCGGCCTGTTGCTCGCCGTCACCATGGTGATGGGCGTGCCGCTGGCCTTCGTCATCCCGCGCGTCGCCACGCGGCTGCCCCACCAGGGGCCGATCGTGCTGGTCCTCGGCGTGTGCGGGCTCGCCGGATACGCCGGCCTGTACCTCGCGCCGGCCGGCGGTGCCTGGGCCTGGGCGGTGCTGCTCGGCATCTCCAACTGCGCCTTCCCGCTGGCCCTGACCATGGTCGGCATGCGCGCCCGGAGCGGTGCGGGCGTGGCCCAGCTGTCCGCGTTCGCGCAGAGCACCGGCTATCTGATCTCCATTCCGGGCCCGCTGCTGGTCGGCGTGCTCTACCAGCAGAGCGGTGGCTGGGGGCTGCCGATCGCCCTCATGGCGGGCCTGATGGTGCCGCAGATGCTGGTCGGCTTCCTGGCGGGCCGCAATCGCACGGTGGAGGACGAGGCGGCGGCCCACTGAGCGGACCGCCCCCGCGCGCGTGCCACCCCGGAGCCACAAAGTCACCTGGCCACGGCGCCACGCTGAGCGGACCACCCCGGCCGCACGCGCGCGGGGGACCGGTGCGAGACTGACGGCATGCAGCCTGTGCTCGACCCGAACCCGCAGAACGGCCAGAAGAAGATGCTGATCGTCTTCGGCTCGTTCTTCGCCATCTTCGCCGTCATCGCCGTCATCGCGATCATCGCCTCCCCGTGAGGGCCGCCCCCAGGCCGTCCGTCCCGGCGGATGGTGGGGCTGGCTCCACCATCCCCTAGGGGGTAAGGGTCAGGGTGAAGTGGGTGGATCTCCGGATGGGCCGCAGGACGCGGATTCCGTAGCTTCGAGTGGTGACCGCGCGAGGCGGTCACGGACCCGTTCGAAGACCCGCGGAGGCGATCATGTCGGCCCGTACCCACTCCCGGCCCCACACGGCGCCCACGAGCGGCGTCGACATCCGGCTGCCCTGGTGGGCCCTCGCCCTGCCCGCGCTCGCGTTCATCTCTCTGCTGCTGCTCATACTGAACCCGTCGGACGCACACGCGGCGGGCGGCGACCCCGCGATCACGCACCTCTTCGAACGCGCCCAGCAACTCCTCGCGCGCTGATCCGGAGCCCCCGTGCGCGGGTGAACCCCCACATCAACTCCCTGCACCACCTGGCTTGTTTCATGCGAAGCTGGGTTTCATGAGCGTTGAAGAACCTCGCAAGATCGTCCTCCTCCGGCATGCGAAGGCCGACTGGGGCCAGGAAGCCGACCACGAACGGCCCCTCGCCGAGCGCGGCCGTCAGGACGCCCCCGTCGCGGGCCGCAAGCTGGCCGACGCAGGGATCACCTTCGACCTGGCCCTCTGCTCCACCGCCGCCCGGACCCGTGAGACCTGGAAGCTCGCCGTCCACGAGCTCGCGGAGCGACCGAGGACCGTCTACGAGGAGCGGGTCTACGAGGCATCCCTGGGCGAGCTGATCGCCCTGCTCAACGAGACCCCGGACGACGTGCACAACCTCGTCCTGATCGGCCACAACCCCGGGATCCACGCCCTCGCCGACGCCCTCGCGGGCGAGACCGAGGGCGAGTGCCTCCCGCGGATGAACCGCACCGGCTTCCCGACCGCCGCCTTCGCGGTGCTCACCTTCGAGGGCTCCTGGAAGTCCGTGGAGCACGGCGTGGCCAAGCTGGTCGACTTCTGGGCCCCGCACAGCTGACGCGGAGCGGAAGACGAAAGGCCCGGCGCCGCGCGGGCGGTACCGGGCCCTTCTCCGTACGCGGGCCGTGGTGTGGGCCCGCTCAGTCCTCGTCGTGCGTGTCGGCCGCCTCGACCTCTTCGCGGGTGATGCCCAGCAGGTACAGCACGGTGTCGAGGAAGGGGAAGTTCACCGCCGTGTGCGCCGCCTCGCGGACCACCGGCTTGGCGTTGAAGGCCACGCCCAGGCCGGCCGCGTTCAGCATGTCCAGATCGTTGGCACCGTCGCCGATCGCCACGGTCTGCGACAGCGGCACCCCGGCCTCCGCGGCGAACCGCCGCAGCAGCCGCGCCTTGCCGGCCCGGTCCACGATCTCGCCGGTGACCCGGCCGGTGAGCTTCCCGTCGACGATCTCCAGCGTGTTGGCCTGCGCGAAGTCCAGGCCCAACCGTTCCTTCAGATCGTCCGTGACCTGGGTGAAGCCGCCGGAGACCACACCGACCTGGTAGCCGAGTCGTTTCAGCGTGCGGATCAGGGTGCGCGCGCCCGGTGTCAGCCGGACCTCGTTGCGCACCTTCTCCACGACGGAGGCGTCCAGCCCCTTCAGCAGCGCCACGCGCGCGTGCAGTGACTGCTCGAAGTCCAGTTCCCCGCGCATCGCCGCCGCCGTCACCTCGGCGACCTTGTCCGCGCAGTCGGCGTGCGCCGCGAACAGCTCGATGACCTCGTCCTGGATCAGCGTGGAGTCCACGTCCATGACCACCAGTCGCTGGGCGCGCCGGTGCAGGCCCGCCGAGACGACCGCGATGTCGACACCCAGTGCCGCCGCGTCGGACGCCAGGGCCGTGCGCAGCGGCTCGGTCTCCACCCCGGAGATCGCGAACTCCACAGCCGTCACCGGGTACTTGGCAAGCCGGAAGATGCGGTCGATGTTGCCGCCGGTCTTCGCGATCCGCCCGGCCACGGCGGCCGTCGACTCGGCGGTGAGCGGATGGCCGAGCACGGTCACCAGAGAGCGCCCGAGGCCACGCGGCCGGTTGTCGCCGTGCCCCGAGATGATCTCCGCCTGCATCTTCACCGACTCGGCCCAGCTGTGCACGGTGGCCCGCAGGTCACCCTCCAGACCGGCCGGCGGCTGGGTCACCAGCGCACACAGCACCAGCCGGCCCCGGGTGACGACCTGCTCGATGTCGACCACGTCGACCAGGTAGGCGGCGAGGGTGTCGAAGAGCCCGGCCGTGATGCCCGGCCTGTCCTTGCCGAAGATCTTGACGAGGAGGGTGGGGGCCTCAGGGGTCTGCGAAGCGGCGGTCTGCGAAGCGCTCATGGTGTCACCACCGTATCCGGCACCCAGTGCCCGGCGCCGCAGAGGTCCGCCTGACGGACACGGAACAGTGGATGTCGGGCGGGTATCAGGGATCTTGCCGACACACGAAGGACGGCGGCGAAAGCGCCGCGCCGGGCCGGGCGACGGAGCCACCGGTCATCCCGTGCGCCTCGGCTTCCCCGGAGGTGGCGGTGGTGGCAGGGGAGGCGGGGGTGGCGGTGGCCACTGCGTGCGCTCCGGCCCCGGCGAGGAGCCGTCCGGCCGCGGGGCGGGACGGCGCCGAGAGCCCGGGGGAGCGGGGCCGACGGGCCCGTCGATGGTCGGTGCGCCGTACATGCCGTACGTCTCGCCCCGAGCCCCCGGCGGGCCGCCCCCGGCCCGCGACGCGTCGTCCGCGGCTCCCGGCGGCCGTGCGTCCTGCGGCTCCTCGCCCGCTTCCCCCGGCACCCGCAGGTACGGATTGGTGTCCGGGTTCGGCGGCCGGTACGGCACGCCCGGCACATACGGTCCCGCGCCGTCGGCGTGCCCCGTCGGCCGCGCCTCTTCGTCGTGCCCGGCGGCCCGGCCCGCCTGCGCACCGTTCCCCCACCCCGCGACGTCCCGAGACGCCCACACCGCCCCGGACCCCGCCGCCCCCGTGCCCCACGCCAGCAGCGCTCCCGCCGCCCCGGCCCCGGCCCCCCACGCCGCCCCCAGCAGGAGCGCGGCGCCGAGGTGCCCGTGCAGGGTGATGCCCGCGCCGAAGGCGTCGAAGCCGAGCACGGACAGGGACGCGGTCACGGAGACATCCGTCAGCCGGGCGAGCAGCGGGAGAGCGAGCGCGGTCACGACGGCCAGGCGCAGCGCACAGCGGGCGGCCAGGCCGAGAGCGCCACCGGGTGGCGTCTTCCCGCGACCGGGAGCGCCACCGGGCGCCCGTACCCCGTGGCCCTCGCCGGGCCGGCGTGCCACCGGCGTGCGGACCGCCGTCAGTACGCCGGCCAGCAGCATCGCCAGGGCCGCCGCCACCCCCAGCAGCCACACGCGGCCGTCCAGACCGGCCAGCCGGGCCAGGGTCACCGGCCGGTCGGCGGTCGTACCGAGGAACTGGTCCAGCGGATGGGGGAGGAAGGCGCGGAGCAGCCCCGTGGCGTGACCGTCCCAGGGGACGAGCAGGCCGAGGGGCAGGCCGAGCCAGACGCCGTTCGGGGTGCCGAGCAGGGCCGCTCCGGCGATCCTGCGCGGATGGTCGTCGCCGATCGCCGCGTACCCCGCCGCCGCGAGCCCGGCCGCCACGGTCAGCAGGAGCACGGTGACGAGCGCCGAGACCGCCGGCCGGACCACCCGGTGCACGGCGGACCAGCCCGGGGGCAGCGGCGCGCGGCGCGCGGCCAGCAGCGCGAGCAGCAGGACGCCGGCGCACCAGCCGAGGCCGCCCAGCAGCGTGGCCGGGGTGTCCACGGTGAAACCGATGCCGGCCCTTGCGTGGATCAGACCGCCGATCCCGTGCGGCAGCAGTCCGCCCACGTCCCCGATGCCGGGCAGGGTGAGCCCGCCGCTCCCCTTTCCGCCCGCGCCGCCCGTGCCGAGCAGCCCGCCCGTGCCGAGCGAGCCGCCGTCGACGGTGATGACGTCGTGCCCCGCCCAGGCGAGCCCGCCCAGCAGCGCGACGAAGAGCGCGACCACCGTGCCCGCCCGCGCGAGGAGTTCGGCGGGCGCGATCACAACTCCCGCCGTGCGTAAGGACCGTAGGAAGAACCACGACAACAGCAGGGCACCGACCAGGCTCACCCCGAGTGGCGTGATCTCGATGGCCGCGTGCGCCGCCTCGCCTTTGAGTCCGAAAGCGGATACATCGCCCGACGGTACGACCGAACCACCTGCCCCGAGTGCCACAACGGCCGCCGTCATGGGGCCCAGTGAGCCGGCCGCGTCCGCCCGGAGCAGATGCAGCCCGAGCGCGGCCGTGCCGGCCATCCCGGCCAACGCCCAGCTCACCGCCGCGATCGCGGACAACAGCGCGTCGACCCAGGGCACCTTTCCGGCGCGCCGTGGTGTCCCGGCACGCGTGGCAGACCTCATGGCAGCCCCCGATCCCCTCCTGGCGGATCCCGTCGAACCGCGGCGCGACGGCCCGGCCGCGCTTGTCCCCCTCGCCGGGAATACCACTCTCCGGGGGGATTTCAACCCCGTCAACGGCGCCTGTTGCAGCGCACGGACGCATTCGTGACAAGGCCCGGGTTTCGGTCAGGGGCCGGAGCCTGAAATAGTTCCCCCCGATGTTCGACATCCCTAGACTCCCTGCGATGGGGGTAATTCGGGGGACAACTCAGTGGGGCATGGAGTGCCTGAACTCGTTCTGGAATCAAACGGACGGACCTGGACGCTGGATCCGTCCAGGCCGTACACCCTCGGCCGCGATCCGCAGGGTGACATCGTCTTCGACGACGCCAGGGTGTCCTGGCGACACGCCACGGTCAGTTTCGACGGCCGTAGTTGGGTCATCGAGGACCACGGCAGCACCAACGGCACGTTCGTGCAGGGCCGGCGGATCCAGCAGGTGGAGATCGGCCCGGGCACGGCGCTGCACCTCGGCAACGCGACCGACGGACCGCGGCTGAATCTGTCCGGTGCCGCGGCGGGCCGGCAGCAACCCGCGCCGTACGCCGCGCAGGGCGCCGGTGCGCCGGGCTGGGCCCAGCAGGCCCCGCAGCAGGCAGCCGCCGCACCGCAGGCAGCGGTACCGCAGCAGGCACCGGCCCAGCAGGCGCCGACGCCGCAGCAGGCCGCGCCGGCCGGGTGGCAGCAGCAGCCGCAGGCGTCGGCGTTCCCGCAGCAGGCGGGGCCCGCCGACCCGTACGCGCAAGCGCATCCCGGTGGTGGCGCGGGGGCGCCGCCGGCCTACGGCGACCGCAGCCCGACCACGTTCCACCAGTTCGCGGTCGGCCGCGTCATGCGCATCGGCCGTGCCCTGGAGAACGAGCTGGTCGTCTCCGACCTGCAGGTCTCCCGGCACCACGCGGAATTCCACTCGACGCCCGACGGCCGCTTCGAGATCCGCGACCTGGGCTCGCACAACGGCACGTACGTCAACGGCCAGCCGATCGCCAAGGGCGGCTCGGTGCTGCTCGGCCCGGCCGACATCGTCGGCGTCGGCCACTCCACCTTCCGGATCGTCGGCGACCGGCTGGAGGAGTTCGTCGACACCGGTGAGGTCTCCTTCTCCGCGCGCCATCTGACCGTCACGGTCGACGGCGGCAAGCAGATCCTGAAGGACGTCTCCTTCGGTGTCCCGGAGAAGTCGCTGATCGCGGTCATCGGCCCGTCCGGCTCCGGCAAGTCGACCCTGCTCAAGGCGCTCACCGGCTACCGGCCCGCCAACCAGGGCGAGGTGCTGTACGACAACCGGAACCTGTACAAGCAGTTCGCCGAGCTGCGCCAGCGCATCGGTCTGGTCCCGCAGGACGACATCCTGCACAAGGAGCTGACCGTCAAGAAGGCCCTGAAGTACGCGGCCAAGCTGCGCTTCCCGGCCGACACCACGGCGCAGGAGCGCGACGCCCGCATCGACGAGGTGCTGCGCGAGCTGAAGCTCGACATCCACAAGGACAAGAAGGTCACCTCGCTCTCCGGCGGCCAGCGCAAGCGTGTCTCGGTGGCGCTGGAGCTGCTCACCAAGCCGTCGCTGATCTTCCTGGACGAGCCGACCTCCGGTCTCGACCCGGGCATGGACCGTGACGTCATGCAGCTGCTGCGCGGCCTCGCCGACGACGGCCGCACCGTCCTCGTCGTCACCCACTCGGTGGCCGAGCTGGCACTGTGCGACAAGCTGCTGGTGATGGCGCCGGGCGGCGCGGTGGCGTACTTCGGCCCGCCGGAGGAGGCGCTGAACTTCTTCGGCTACGACAGCTGGGCCGACGTCTTCTCCGCCTTCGAGAACTACCGCGACTACGACTGGGCTGGCCGCTGGAAGGGCTCGCAGCACTACCAGATGTACGCGGCGGACGTCGACGCGGCGGCCCCGCAGTCCGTACAGCACATGCCTCCGACGCAGGCCATCAGGCCGCCGAAGCCCCAGCCGTGGGGTTCGCAGCTGCTGACCCTGATCCGCCGCTATGTGTCGGTGATCGTCTCCGACAAGGGCTTCCTGGCGCTGACGGTGATCCTGCCCGCGGTGCTCGGCTCGGTCAGCCTCCTGATCGACCACAAGCGGGGTCTGCTGGTGAACCCGATGATCAACAAGATCACCGGCGCGCACATCCCGAACGGCACGGCCACCACGGTGCTGCTGATCCTCGCCGTCGGCGCGTGCTTCGCGGGCGCCGCGAACTCGGTCCGCGAGCTGATCAAGGAACGGGTCATCTACGAGCGGGAACGCGCGACGGGTCTGTCCCGGTCGGCGTACCTGATGTCCAAGGTGGTCGTGCTCGGCGCCGTCACCGTGCTCCAGGGCCTGCTGGTCGGCGTGATCGGCTTCGCCAGCCGGACGATCCCGGACCAGGGCGTGGTGCTCGGCGGCTCGACGCTGTTCGAGCTGTGCCTGCCGATCATGGCGCTCGGCTTCACCTCGATGATGTTCGGCCTGGTGATCTCCTCGCTGGTGAAGACCGCCGAGAAGACCATGCCGCTGCTGGTGATGTTCGCGATCATCCAGGTCGTCTTCACCGGCTGCCTGTTCACCCTGCACGGCACGCTCGGCGTCAACGAGTTCTCGTACCTGATGCCGTCGCGCTGGGCGGTGGCCGCGGCCGGCGCCACGCTGGACTTCAACAACATCTCCCCGAACACCGACAACCCGTCCAGCACCGACCCGCTGTGGAACCACACGGCAGGGGCCTGGACCCTGGACATGATCGCGCTGATCGCGCTCGGTGTGATCTGCGGCTTCTTCGTGGCCCGCTTCCTGCGCCGCCACGAGCCGGAGGTCATGCGCAAGTAACCGCGCCCGTACGACACCGAAGGGCGGCCCCCGTTTCCGGGGTGCCGCCCTTCGGCTTACGTAGCTGAGGTCCGCGCCAGGCCTCAGTACGCGCTGTTGACGTTGTCCATCGAGCCGTAGCGGTGCGCCGCGTAGTTGGCGGCGGCGGTGATGTTGGCGACCGGGTTGTAGATGTCCCAGGACGTGCCCGACACGTGGTACGCGTTGAAGGTGGGCTGGATCACCTGGAGCAGACCCTTGGAGGGGATGCCGTTGACGGCGTTGATGTCCCAGTTGTTGATGGCCATCGGGTTGCCCGAGGACTCCCGGATGATGTTGCGGTACAGACCGTTGTAGGAGCCGGGGATGCCCTTGGAGCGCATGATGTCCAGGGACTCGCGGATCCAGCCGTCGAGGTTGTTGGCGTACGTCTTCGTGGCGGCGACCGTCTCCATCTGGGGGCGCTGGACGGAGCGGTTCGCGGCCTGGGAGGCGGCGCGGTCCTGGGCGGCCTTCTTCGCGGCGGCCTGGTCGGCGGCCTTCTTGGCCGCGGCGGCCTCGTCGGCCTTCTTCTGCGCGGCGATGCGGTCGAGCTTGACCGTGTCGGTGGCGGCCTGGTCGGTGACCGTGCCCTTGACGTTCTTCAGCGCCGTGCTGCTGCCCGCGACCTGGACGTGAGCGGCCGGGGCGCCGGTGACGGTGCCGGAGTGGCCGGGGGCGGCCGAGAAGGCGAGGGCGGCGGTGCCCAGAGCGGCGACACCGGCGACGGCGATCTTGCCCTGCTTGGTCAGGGCGCGGGTATGAACTCGGGTGAGAACGTTCTTGGGCATGGCTGATGGACCTCTCGTGAGCGCGGAGGTCGCTCCTGCGTCCGCCGGGGGAATCGGTTCCTCCCGCACGAACGCCGCGGGCCTCAGGACCACGGCGCTGAGCGACGAGAGCAATTCTTAGCTGGCGCAAAATGTGCAGGCAAAGGTGTGACGTACGATCCCCGGTAGTGGAGCCGGGAAGGGCAAAACGGGACAGACTGGACCGTCTGCCCCGTTCGCATGGGGAAGGTATATCTCCTATGTCCCTTCGTACGTGATGTGGACCCTATGTGCGGGCTCACATCGCATCCACGGAATTCTCACGAGGAGTTGCCCTCGCAACGCTCTGTGTGAGGGCTCTCCTCCGGGAGGACGAGAGCGGCGGCGCCGCACTCGTGCCACAGGTGGAGCCCGGTCGGCAGCCCGTCCACCACCACCCGCACCCGGCACTCCGGCGTGCCGACCAGGTCGCCCCGGCAGCACCACCTGTGTCCCCGCACACGTGCCCGTACGCGCGCGCGTGGTGACTGCTCTGCACCGCGCGACACCGCTGGGCCTAGGGCCTGTCGTCACCTTCCCGTCGTCCGCCCGGAGGGCGGGCCGCGCGGAGTCTGGTGCGTGCAGCTGCACGGCGGAGGAGGGGGTCGACGCCTGAGGGCCCCTCCCGCGCGAGCGAAGCCGAGCGCGGGGGAGTCGGCGACCGACGACAACGCGGCTGGGGGTGCCTCCTCTGGGGGGCGCGTGCCAGGCGTCGCACGGCAGGCGGGAACGTTACGACAGGCCCTAGACCCGCGGTCCTAGGCCCAGGGGACCGGGCCGGGCCGGCGGCGGTCCGATCCGCGGTGTCACACCCCGCCGGTACCGTGAGGACATGAGTGAAGGCCCCCGGTCCGGCCTCGCCGCGGTGAGTGCCGCGTTGCTGGCCATGAGCAGGCACCTGGAGGTGCGCGACGTCCTCAAGACGATCGTCGCCTCCGCCCGCGAGCTGCTCGACGCGCAGTACGCCGCCCTCGGCGTCCCCGACGATCACGGCGGCTTCGCCCAGTTCGTCGTCGACGGCGTCAGCGACGCCCAGTGGAAGGCCATCGGCCCGCTGCCCCGCCAGCACGGCATCCTCGCCGCGATGCTGCGCGACGCCCGCCCCGAGCGCCTCGCCGACGTGCGCAAGGACCCCCGCTTCGAGGGCTGGCCGACCGCCCACCCCGACCTGGTCGACTTCCTGGGCCTGCCCGTCCGCGACGGCGACGAGGTCATCGGCGCCCTCTTCCTCGCGAACAAGAACTGCCCCAAGCCCGAGGGGAGTTGCGGTTTCACCGCCGAGGACCAGGAGCTGCTCTCCATCCTCGCCCAGCACGCCGCCATCGCCCTCACCAACGCCCGGCTCTACGAACGCAGCCGCGAACTCACCATCGCCGAGGAACGCTCCCGCCTCGCCCACGAGCTGCACGACGCGGTCAGCCAGAAGCTCTTCTCGCTGCGCCTGACCGCCCAGGCCGCCGCCGCACTGGTCGACCGCGACCCCGTGCGCGCGAAGGGCGAGCTCCAGCAGGTCGCCGCGCTCGCCGCCGAGGCGGTCGACGAACTGCGCGCCGCCGTCGTGGAGTTGCGCCCCGCCGCCCTCGACGAGGACGGCCTGATCGCCACCCTGCGCACCCAGACCCAGGTCCTCGACCGCGCCCACACCGCGCGCGTGACCTTCACCAGCACCGGCTTCCGCGCCCTGCCCGCGGCCCAGGAGGAGGCGCTGCTCCGGGTCGCCCAGGAAGCCCTGCACAACGCGCTGCGCCACTCCGGCGCCGAGCGCGTCGCGGTGAGCGTGGACCGGCGCGGCGCCGGCGCCGCGCTGCGCGTCAGCGACGACGGCACCGGCTTCGACCCGCAGGCCGTCCGCCGTGCCGGCCGGCATCTGGGCCTGGTCTCGATGCGGGACCGGGCGAGCGGGGTCGGCGGCACCCTGACCGTGGAATCGGTGCCCGGCAAGGGCACCACGATCGAGCTGGAGGTCCCCGGTGGCTGACCCGATCAAGGTGCTGCTCGTCGACGACCACCAGGTCGTCCGCCGGGGCCTGCGCACCTTCCTGGAGGTCCAGGACGACATCGAGGTGGTCGGCGAGGCCGCCGACGGCGCCGAGGGAGTCGCCCGCGCCGAGGAACTGCGCCCGGACGTCGTCCTGATGGACGTCAAGATGCCGGGCATGGACGGCATCGAGGCGCTGCGCAAGCTCCGCGAACTCGCCAACCCCGCACGCGTGCTCATCGTCACCAGCTTCACCGAACAGCGCACGGTCGTCCCGGCCCTGCGCGCGGGCGCCGCCGGGTACGTCTACAAGGACGTGGACCCCGACGCCCTCGCCGGCGCCATCCGCTCCGTGCACGCCGGCCACGTCCTGCTGCAGCCGGAGGTCGCGGGCGTCCTGCTCTCCCAGGAGGACTCCAACTCCGGCCAGGGCAGAGGGGGTTCGCTCACCGAGAGGGAGAGCGAGGTGCTCGGCCTGATCGCGGACGGCCGCTCCAACCGCGAGATAGCCCGCGCCCTCGTCCTGTCCGAGAAGACCGTCAAGACCCACGTCTCCAACATCCTGATGAAACTCGACCTCGCCGACCGCACCCAGGCGGCGCTGTGGGCCGTGCGCCATGGCGTGAGCGGCTGAAACGCCCGCTGCGGCGCCTCCCCGCCACGCCACCACGGCCGTCACGCACGGCAACCTCAAGGGTCATGTTCCGGACTGAGATTCATACCGTCGTGGGAATGTCACCCGGCTGGCGCATCCTCCGGCGGGCCACGCCGTTCTCCAGTGCGTGCCGCGGCGAACCGCCGTGGTGAACGCCTAGGAGGGGTTGGAAAGTGAAGAACCTGAAGAAGGCAGCGGCCGTGACGATTGCCGCCGGTGGTCTGGTGGCGGCCGGTGCGGGCCTGGCCTCCGCCCACGGTGGCTCCCAGGCCTCCGGCGAGGCCCAGGGCTCCCCGGGTGTCGTCTCGGGCAATGTCGTTCAGGTGCCGGTGCACATCCCGGTGAACGCGGTCGGCAACAGCGTGAGCGTCATCGGCGCGCTGAACCCGGCCTTCGGCAACCTCGGCGTCAACCACTGAGTCCTGCCGAACACTGACCACAGGCCTCCCGTGTGCACCGGGAGGCCTTTCAGTTTGTCGTGAGACTGCACCGAACGGGCCCTCAAACCGCCACGGCCGTACCCCTTCGGGGCCTTCGGCGTTGGGCAACGCACGATCCACGGCCGGGTCGTACCAGCACACGCAGGAGGTACCCGCCCCATGAACATCGCCAAGAAGGCCGTATTCGCCGTGGCCCTCGCCGGTATCGCCGCGAGCGCCTCCGCCGGCATCGCCGCCGCGGACGCCGGCGCCCAAGGAGCGGCCGTGAAGTCTCCTGGCGTCATCGCCGGCAACCTCGGTCAGCTGCCGGTGCACGTCCCGGTGAACGCGGTCGGCAACAGCGGCAACGTCATCGGCGCCCTGAACCCGGCGTTCCACAACGACGCCGCCAACCTCTGACGACCGGCTGACCACAGCAGAGGGCTCCCCCCGGCACCGCCGCCCGGGGGGAGCCGCTCGCGTTCAGCGCGCCCCGCGCTCCCGCTCCTCCACGATCGAGTTGTACGCGGCCACCTGCGCCCGCCGTGCCGTTCGCTCCACGGGCCGCAAGGTCTCGGCCCGCGCGGCCATCTCACCGGCACTGACCGCACCCCCGTGCCCGTTGCCGTACGCCAGCGACACCAGCAGCGCGACCCGCCGCGCCAGCTCCAGCACCCGCACCGCGCGTGGCGGATACCCCGGCGCCAGCACCTCCCGGCCGTGCTCGGCCCGCGCCCGGTACGCGTCGATCGCCGCCTCCGCCACCGGACCGGACGCGGCGACATCGAGCTTCGACAGCACCTCGGTCGCCTCGCGCAGCGCCTCCGCCAGCTCCCGCTCGGCCTCGCCCAGCGACGGCACGTCGGCGGGCGGCGCCTCCCGCACCGGCAGTACGTGCCAGACCACCTCGGCATGCACGTCCCCCGAGGGCCCGACCTCGTACACCTCCGGCACCAGACCCAACGCCGCACCGCAGCAGAGCACCGCCTCCTCGGCCTCCAGCGCCCGCGCGTTGAACTCCGACGGACCGCTCAGCCCCAGCGGATGGCCGGGCGCCGGCAGCGCCACTCGCAGCCCCGTCGCCCCCAGCGTCCGCAGCCGGCCCAGCGCGAGCGTGAGCCCGACCGGAGCGGACTCGCCGGGCAGCCCCTCCACCCGGTGCACCGCGTCCTCGCCGACGATGGCGAGAGCGGCGTCGTCCGGAGAGACAAGTCCGACCAAAAGGGCATTTCCCCAAGCGGCGAGGCGTCCTGAACGCGGTTCCGAGAGCATGCCCCCACCCTAAGGACCGGACCGATGGAATGGAGCCGGGCACTCGTGGCGTAGATTTCATGAGGGCCTCGCCCACAAGCGCGGCGGCCCGAGCCACAGGCGTACGCGACAGCCGAGACCGGCCACACTGCAAGGGGAGACAACGCGCTCATGAGCGATGTTCTGGAGCTTCAGGACGTATCCGTGGTCCGTGAGGGCCGGGCTCTGGTGGACCAGGTCTCCTGGTCGGTGAAGGAGGGCGAGCGCTGGGTCATCCTCGGCCCCAACGGCGCGGGCAAGACCACCCTCCTGAACGTCGCCTCCAGCTACCTCTACCCCAGCCAGGGCACCGCCACGATCCTCGGCGAGACCCTCGGCAGGCCCGGCACCGACGTCTTCGAGCTGCGCCCCCGCATCGGCGTGGCCGGCATCGCCCTCGCCGAGAAGCTCCCCAAGCGCCAGACCGTCCTCCAGACCGTTCTCACCGCCGCCTACGGCATGACCGCCGGCTGGCAGGAGGAGTACGAGGACGTCGACGAGCAGCGCGCCCGCGCCTTCCTCGACCGCCTCGGCATGAGCGACTACCTCGACCGGAGGTTCGGCACCCTCTCCGAGGGCGAGCGCAAGCGCACCCTCATCGCCCGCGCCCTGATGACCGACCCGGAACTGCTCCTCCTCGACGAGCCCGCCGCCGGCCTCGACCTCGGCGGCCGCGAGGACCTGGTCCGCCGCCTCGGCCGGCTCGCCCGCGACCCGATCGCCCCCTCCATGATCATGGTCACGCACCACGTCGAGGAGATCGCCCCCGGCTTCACCCACGTCCTCATGATCCGCCAGGGCAAGGTCCTCGCCGCCGGCCCGATCGAGCTGGAGCTCAGCTCCCGCAACCTCTCCCGCTGCTTCGGCCTCCCCCTCGTCGTCGAGCAGGTCGGCGACCGCTGGACCGCCCAGGGCCTGCCCCTGTCCTGACCCCGCCGCACTTCCCTTTTGCGCCCTGTCCGCCGTCCGACCGCCGCCCTACCATGACCGTGTGAACGACATCGACGCATGGGTGTGGTGGCTCGTCGGCGCGGCGGCACTCGGGATCCCGCTCGTCGTCACCGCGATGCCGGAGTTCGGCATGCTCGCGGTGGGAGCCGTCGCGGCCGCGGTCGCCGCCGCACTCGGCTTCGACGCCGTCGTCCAGGTCCTCGCGTTCGTCATCGTCTCCGTCGCGCTCATCGCCGTCGTCCGGCCCATCGCCGCCCGGCACACCAGGCAGAGCCCCCGACTCGCCACCGGAATTGACGCGTTGAGAGGCAAGCAAGCCGTCGTGCTGGAGCGGGTCGACGGCTCCGGCGGCCGTATCAAACTCGCCGGCGAAGTCTGGTCGGCCCGCGCCCTGGACACCGAACGCGCCTACGAAGCCGGCCAGGAGGTGGACGTCGTGGAGATCGAGGGAGCCACCGCGATCGTCATCTGAGCCATCCGACAAGCGAGTTGGGCGCCAGTCTGTCAGACTCGACCAGCAAGATCTTCCACAGTCATGAATCTGCCGAAGAGGCGCGGCGGAGAGGGGTACGGGGAACACGATGGAACCGGTCATCATCGTCCTGGTCATTCTGGTGGTGTTGGTCTTCATCGCCCTGATCAAGACCATCCAGGTCATCCCACAGGCCAGCGCCGCCATCGTCGAGCGCTTCGGCCGCTACACGCGCACCCTCAACGCGGGCCTCAACATCGTGGTCCCGTTCATCGACACCATCCGCAACCGCATCGACCTGCGCGAACAGGTCGTGCCGTTCCCGCCCCAGCCGGTGATCACCCAGGACAACCTGGTCGTCAACATCGACACGGTGATCTACTACCAGGTCACGGACGCCCGCGCCGCCACCTACGAGGTCGCCAGCTACATCCAGGCGATCGAGCAGCTGACGGTCACCACGCTCCGCAACATCATCGGCGGCATGGACCTCGAACGCACCCTCACCTCCCGCGAGGAGATCAACGCGGCCCTGCGCGGCGTCCTCGACGAAGCCACCGGCAAGTGGGGCATCCGCGTCAACCGCGTCGAGCTGAAGGCCATCGAACCGCCGACCTCCATCCAGGACTCGATGGAGAAGCAGATGCGCGCCGACCGTGACAAGCGCGCCGCGATCCTCACCGCCGAAGGTACGCGCCAGGCCGCCATCCTCACCGCCGAGGGCGAGAAGCAGTCCCAGATCCTGCGCGCCGAGGGTGAGGCCAAGGCCGCCGCCCTGCGCGCCGAGGGCGAGGCCCAGGCGGTCCGTACGGTCTTCGAGGCCATCCACGCCGGCGACCCGGACCAGAAACTCCTGTCCTACCAGTACCTCCAGATGCTCCCGAAGATCGCCGAAGGCGACGCCAACAAGCTCTGGATCGTCCCGAGCGAGATCGGCGACGCCCTCAAGGGCCTCTCCGGCGCGATGGGCAACTTCGGCCCCCTGGGCGGCGGTTCGGGAGGCGGCGGCAACTCCATCCCGCCCCAGAACAACGGCACGGAACGCCGGGAGAAGCCCAGCATCGACTAGCGGCACACGGGATGCCGCCGAAGCGAACTCGGCAGACGCTCAGGCGGCATCCCGGGCAAGCCACTCCGGCAGCGCCGCGAAGTCCTCCTGCCCCAGCGCCAGGAGCATCGCGTCCGCCGGTGTCGGCTCGAACGGCTCCCGCAGCAGCTCCATCCCCGCCTGCTCCGGAGTCCTGTCGGCCTTCCGGTGATTGTCCTCCGCACACGCGGCGACGGTATTCAGCCACGTGTCCTGCCCACCCTGCGCCCGCGGCAGCACATGGTCCACCGTCGTCGCCCTGCGCCCGCAGTACGCGCACCGGTGCCGGTCCCGGACCAGCACCCCCCGCCTCGACCACGGAGCTTGTCTTCGGAACGGCACCCGTACATACCTGCACAGTCTGATCACCCGCGGCGCGGGTATGTCCACAGCGGCACCGCGCATGCGCAGTTCGGGATGGGCCTGCTCGACGACGGCCTTGTCCTGGAGCACCAGGACGACAGCTCGGTTCAAGGTCACCGTCGACAGCGGCTCGAAGCTCGCGTTCAGCACCAGCGTGTCCCGCATCCAGCCCACCTCCCGTGTGCACCTGCCCAGCCCCGGCGGGCTTGGATCAACTCTGGACGGGCGCGCCGAGATGGACAACGCAATAAAAAATGCCCGCCTCCGATCACTTCCAAGACCGGAGGCGGGCAAACGTTCAATGAACGCTCGACTGAATCCCGGCGCCGCGCTCAGCCCTGCCTGCGGTTCTCGTACTCACCGATGAGCTGGGCACGCGCGATCGCGTGGAACCGCAGATTGAATCCGACGACGGCCGGCGACACATCGCCGTCCGGGCCGAGCTTCTCCTGGTCCACCGCGTACACCGTGAAGACGTACCGGTGCGGCCCGTCCCCGGGCGGCGGCGCGGCACCGCCGAAGTCCTTCGACCCGTAGTCGTTGCGCACGTGCACCGCACCCGCCGGCAGCCCCTTGAAGCCGGCGCTGCCCGCACCCGCCGGCAACTCCGTCACCGGGGCCGGGATGTCGAACAGGACCCAGTGCCAGAACCCGCTGCCGGTCGGCGCGTCGGGGTCGTAGCAGGTCACGGCGAAGCTCTTGGTCTCCGGCGGGAAGCCCTCCCAGCGCAGCTGCGGCGAGGTGTTGCCCTCCGCGTAGACCTGAGCGTCCTTGAGCGTCGCGCCCTCCTGGACGTCCTCGCTCGTCACCGTGAACGACGGCACGGGCGGATGGAAATCGTGGGGGAGCGGCCGCCGCTTCAGCTCGGTCACCTCGGTACCTCCTGATCGATGATCTGGAACCAGCAGTTCCCGAGCCTAGAACCAGTTGCGCCTGCTGCCGACCTCGGACAGCCACTGGTTGAGGTAAGCCGCCCAGTCGGTCCCCTGCCAGTCGTTCAGCCCCACCTGGAAGGACCGGAAGGTGTCCGAACCCTCGCTGAACAGACCCGGCTTCTTGTCCATCTCCAGCACGACGTCCATCGCGTGCGCGTCGGCCACGAAGCTCAGCTCGACCTGGTTCAGCCCCCGGTACTGGGACGGCGGGTAGAACTCGATCTCCTGGTAGAAGGGGAGCGTCTGCCGCGTACCCCGGATGTGGCCGCGCTCCATGTCCGCGTTCTTGAACCGGAAGCCCAGCTGGATGAAGGCGTCCAGGATCGCCTTCTGCGCCGGCAGCGGATGGACGTTGATCGGGTCCAGGTCGCCGGAGTCCACCGCCCGCGCGATCGCCAGCTCGGTCGTCACCCCGATGTGCATCCCGCGCAGCGCCTGCCCGTCGATCATCGTGACCGGCGTCTCCCAGGGGATCTCCAGTCCGAACGGCACCGCGTGCACCGCGCCCGCCTGCAGCTCGAAGGCCCCGCCGAGCCGCACCCTGGTGAACTCGATGTCCTGCTTGTACTCCTGGTCGCCGCTCTCCACCTCGACCTTGGCCTGGAGCCCGACCGACAACCCCTCGATGTTCTGGTTCACGGACCCGCCCTGGATACGCACCTCACCCTGGACGACGCCACCAGGCACCGCGTTGACCTCCGTCAGCACGGTCTCGACCGAAGCCCCACCGGCACCGAGGCTCGCGAGCAGCTTCTTGAACGCCATTGACTCTCCCTTTACGACGGACCTCGACCCCTACAAACGCGCTCCATCCCCGACCGGTTCCGCCGGCGCCGCGCCGCGCCTGCACTAATCTCGGGCGGCATGATCGCGTCCCCGGACCGTACGCCGTTGCCCAGAGCCTTCTTCGACCGCCCGGTCCTGGAGGTGGCGCCCGATCTCCTCGGCCGCGTCCTCGTCCGTACGACCCCCGACGGCTCGATCGCCCTCCGCCTCACGGAGGTGGAGGCGTACGACGGCCCGAACGACCCCGGCTCACACGCCTATCGAGGCCGCACCGCCCGCAACGAGGTGATGTTCGGACCCCCCGGACACGTGTACGTCTACTTCACCTACGGCATGTGGCACTGCATGAACCTCGTCTGCGGCCCCGAGGGCCGGGCGAGCGCCGTCCTGCTCCGCGCAGGCGAGGTCATCGAGGGTGCCGACCTCGCCCGCAAACGTCGACTTTCGGCCCGTAACGACAAGGAACTGGCCAAAGGCCCGGCCCGTCTGGCCACCGCCCTGGAGGTCGACCGCGCCCTGAACGGCACGGACGCGTGCGCCACCGGCGAGACGCCTCTGCGCATGCTCACCGGCAGGAAGATCCCCGCTCACCAGGTACGGAACGGCCCGCGCACCGGAGTCGCCGGCGAAGGCGGCAACGGCGAGGTCCATCCCTGGCGTTACTGGGTCGACGACGACCCGACGGTGAGCCCCTACCGGGCCCATGTACCGAGGCGCCGCTCAAGTTGACGCGTCCTGGGGAAGTGCGTAATGTATCCCGAGCCGCTGAACCGGGTACGGCAATCGCCAGCAGCCGGAGCGGCCACCCCACTACCTAGCTACAGCCCCTTCGCGGGGTCGAATTCGGCGCGCCCGCGTGCTCGAAATCCGAACTCGCGGGACTCGATTATGAGTCGCTGAGGAAATGAGCTAGCGTAGTGAATGTCGAAAGGCCGACGGACGAAAAGCCAAAAGCCCAAAGACAACCCGCCGACTGGGAGTCAGACGCCGAAAGGATCTGATAGAGTCGGAACCGCCGGAAAGGGAAACGCGAAGCGAAAGCGGAGCGGGAACCTGGAAAGCACCGAGGAAATCGGATCGAGAAAAGATCTGATAGAGTCGGAAACACCGAAGGGAAGCCCGGAGGAAAGCCCGAGAGGGTGAGTACAAAGGAAGCGACCGTTCCTTGAGAACTCAACAGCGTGCCAAAAATCAACGCCAGATTAGTTGATACCCCGTCTCCGGTCATCATGATCGGGGCGAGGTTCCTTTGAAAAACACAGCGAGGACGCTGTGAACCGGGGGGACTATTCCTCCTCCTGGTTCCGCTCTCGTGGTGTTCATCCCGATCACGGGAAAACATTCACGGAGAGTTTGATCCTGGCTCAGGACGAACGCTGGCG
>NZ_JBVHMR010000002.1:0-19271 GCF_055558375.1 Streptomyces sp. NPDC025793
CGGTGCTTTCCAGGTTCCCGCTCCGCTTTCGCTTCGCGTTTCCCTTTCCGGCGGTTCCGACTCTATCAGATCCTTTCGGCGTCTGACTCCCAGTCAGGGGGGTTTGTCTTCCCGGCCGTTGGGCCGTTCCGACGTCTCAAACCTTAGCGGATCCGCTCGGCGATTCCCAATCGGGGCACCGGGCTTCCATTCGAATTGAATTCGGGCATGCCGAAATCGACCCGTACGGGAGATCGTGCTGATGGTGTGAGGGGTGCCGCGCGAAGCGGCGGAGTGTTGTCGGAGAACCGTTACGGCTCGGCGGCAACCCGGAGAACTTTACGGATCCGGCAGGCGAGCGTCAACCCTCGCTGTCAAGATCTTTTTCGCGGCCCTGACGGGGCTCCGTCAGTCCAGGTCGGTGAGGCGGCCGCCGGCGTCCGGCTGGGCGTGCTCCACCCGGCGCAGCAGACGGGTGAGGACCTCTCCCAGCACCGCGCGCTCCGCGGGAGTGAGGTCCTGGAGCAGGTCCTCCTCGAAGACGGTCGCCAGGCGCATGGCCTCCAGCCACTTCTCGCGGCCCTCAGGGGTCAGCTCGACGATCACCCGGACGCGGTTCGACTCGTCACGCTCCCGGGTGACCAGACCCTCGGCGACCATACGGTCGATCCGGTGGGTCATCGCGGCCGGCGTGAGGCCGAGGCGCTTGGCGAGGTCGCTGGGGCCCATGCGATAGGGCACTCCGGAGAGGACGAGGGCCTTGAGGACCTCCCACTCGGCGCTGCTGATGCCGAGGGCCGAGGTCTGGCGGCCGTACGCGACGTTCATGCGGCGGTTGAGCCGGGACAGTGCCGAGACGATCTTCTCGACCTGGGGGTCGAGGTCCTGGAACTCGCGCTGGTAGGCGGCGATCTGTTCTTCGAGGGTCGGCTCTGTGACGCCGGGGGTGTCGGCCATGGCCGCAGTATCGCACGCAGCTCCTTTGCCTTGAAGTCCTTGATTGTGTAGTCTTTAGCTTCGAACTTTAGCTTCGAAGTCTTCAGATCTAACTTCTTCGGATCTCAGTGGTGAGAGAGGTGAACGTGACCAGGGCGATGGGCGCAGCGATGCGCCGGATCCACGTGGGTAACGCACTCAGTGCCTTCGGGCTCGGCTTCACGGTCCCCTACCTGTACGTCTATGTGGCGCAGGTGCGGGGCCTCGGGTCGATGACGGCGGGGCTCGTCCTCGCCGTCTTCGCCGTGGCCGCGCTGATAGTGCTGCCGTTCGCCGGCCGGGCGATCGTGCGGCGCGGCCCGCTGCCGGTCCTGCTCGCCGCCCTGGTCACCGCCGCGCTCGGTGCGCTGAGCCTGGGGCTGGCGGGCAACGCCACGACCGTACTGCTGTCGGCCGCGGCGCTCGGGGCCGGGCAGGCCGTGATGCAGCCGGCGCTGGCGACGATGATCGTGGACTGCTCGACGGCGGACACGCGCTCGCGTGCGTTCGCGATGCAGTTCTTCCTGCAGAACCTGGGGCTGGGTGTCGGTGGTCTGATCGGCGGCCATCTCGTCGACACCACGCGCGTGTCCTCGTTCACGCTGCTGTTCGCGATCGAGGCGGCGATATTCCTGCTGCTGGTCGTGGTGATGGCGACGGTGCGGATGCCGCACGCGCCGCGGCTGACGGACGCGCCCGCGCCGTCGGCGAAGGGCGGCTGGAAGCAGTTGCTCGGGAACCGGGCGATGGTGCAGCTGTGCGTGCTCGGCTTCGTGCTGTTCTTCGCCTGCTACGGCCAGTTCGAGTCCGGTCTGAGCGCGTTCGGCGTCGAGGCCGCCGGGATATCCACCTCCGCGCTGGGGACCGCCCTGGCCGCGAACACGCTGATGATCGTGGTCGCCCAGTTCGCCGTGCTGAAGTTCGTCGAGCGGCGTCGGCGCTCGCGCGTGATCGCCGGGGTCGGCCTGATCTGGGCCGTGGCGTGGGTCGCGGCCGGGTACGCGGGGCTGGGACACGGCAGCCAGGAGATGGCCACGGCCGCGTTCGTCTCGACGTACGCGCTGTTCGGGCTGGGTGAGGCGATGCTGTCGCCGACCGTCGCGCCGCTGGTCGCCGATCTGGCGCCGGAGGGCATGGCCGGGCAGTACAACTCTGCGTTCGCGCTGGTCAAGCAGCTGGCGCTGGCCGTCGGTCCGGCGGTGGGCGGGCCCATGGGTGCCTCGCTGCACGCGCCGTACATCGTGACGTTCCTGCTGTTCTCGCTCGGGATCACCTTCCTGGCGCTGCGGCTCGGGCGGCGGCTCACCACGGTGCAGGACCGGCCGTGGTCGGCGCAGGGCAGCCGGGTGGTCACGCGCGGCGGGGCGCCGGCAGAACCCGTGGCGGCGGAGGCGTAGCTCCGCGGTCCCGCAGCGGTTCGCGACGGCCGTCGCCTTCGGGTGGCGGCCGTCGCGCGTACCGGTCAGCGGGTTGCCGTCACCAGCGTCACGGTGAAAGGGAGCGTCGCCGTGCCGTCGGGGGCGGTGCGGTCCGCGAGCTGGTCCAGGACCAGGCGGCCCGCGGCGGTGAGGGCCTGCCCGCCGCCGGCCCGGGTGATCAGGCCGCCCCACAGGGCGGTGAGGTGGCCGGGGACGTAGGTGTCCAGCGGGGGCAGGGTGATGGCGAAGGTGACCTCGCGGTGGGCCGTGTCGCGGTAGCCGGCCGTGCGGAGGGCCTCGGTGAGCTGGTCGGCGGTGCGGGCGAACGCCCGCGCGAAGTAGCCCGGCGCGTCGGGGCCGCCGTACTCCTCAAGGGCCCGCTGCTGGGCGAGGAAGTAGGGCTGGCGGTCGACGGGGGCCCAGGCGGTCGTGGCGAAGCGGCCGGTGGGGCGGGTGACGCGGGCCGTCTCGGCGAAGGCGGCGCCGAGGTCGGGGAAGAACTGGGTGCCCTGCTGGCAGACGACGGCGTCGAAGGCGGCGGTGTCGTAGGGAAGGTGGTCGGCGGGGGCCACCGTGAAGTCGATGTCGGGGTAGAGGCGGGGGTGCTGCTCCCGGGCCACCCGGATCATGCCCTCGTCGATGTCGGCGCCGCAGACGCGGCCGGTGGGGCCGGTGAGGGCGGCGGCCGCGTGGGCGGCGAAGCCGGTGCCACAGGCGAGGTCGAGGACGGTGGAGCCGGGGGCGAGGTCCACGGCGTCCAGCAGCTCGGCCACGAAGGGGCGCATGATCGGGGCGCTGTAGGCGGCGTACTGCTCCGGGCCGTGGCTCGCGCGGTGTACATCCGTCAGGGGCGTGTCTGCCATGGGTCAGTGCTTCCCCTGCGTCCCCTGTTTTCCCTTCGGCAGGAGGAATTCGCACCAGACCGCCTTGCCGCCGCCGGGGGTGCGGCGCGAGCCCCAGTTCGAGGCGATCGTCGCGACGATCGCGATGCCGCGGCCGGACTCGTCGGCCGGTTCGGCGCGGCGGCGCCGGGGCAGGTGGTCGTCGCCGTCCGTGACCTCGACGATCAGGCGGCGGTCGGTGCGGCGCAGGCGCAGGCGCATCGGCGGGGTGCCGTGCTGGAGGGAGTTGGCGACCAGTTCGCTGGTGGCGAGGACGCCGAGGTCGTGCAGTTCGGCAGGGAAGCGCCAGCTGGTGAGGACGCCGGAGGCGAAAGCACGCGCGCGTGGGGCCGCTTCCACGCCGCCGAGGAGTTCCAGGGCCGCGTTGCGGAAGAGTTCGCCTGCGGGGCCCGTACGGGCCGGGTGCTGGAGGACGAGGACCGCGACGTCGTCGTCGTGGTCGGCGGTGACGCCGGCCGAGCGGACCAGGCGGTCGCAGACGACCTGCGGGGTGCCGGTGGCGCCCGCGAGGGCGCGTTCGAGTGCCGCGATGCCCTCGTCCAGGTCCTCGTCGCGGCGTTCGACCAGGCCGTCCGTGTAGAGGACGGCCGTCGATCCGGGGCCGAGCGCGATCGAACCCGACGCGTGCATCCAGCCGCCGGTGCCGAGCGGCGGGCCGGTGGGTTCGTCGGCGCGGGAGACCGAGCCGTTCTCGTCGCGGACCAGGATCGGTAGGTGGCCCGCGGAGGCGTACACCAGCCGGCCCTCGTTGGGGTCGTGGATGGCGTACGCGCAGGTGGCGATCTGGTTGGCGTCGATCTCGGCGGCCAGGCCGTCCAGCAGCTGGAGCACCTCGTGCGGGGGCAGGTCGAGGCGGGCGTACGCCCGGACGGCTGTCCTGAGTTGGCCCATGACCGCCGCCGCGCGCACGCCCCGGCCCATGACGTCGCCGATGACGAGGGCGGTGCGGCCGCCGCCGAGGGTGATGACGTCGTACCAGTCGCCGCCGACCGCGGCCTCGGTGCCGCCGGGCTGGTAGGTGGCGGCGATGCGCAGGTCGTCGGGTTGTTCCAGTTCCTGTGGGAGCAGGGAGCGCTGGAGGGTGACGGCGGTCTCGCGCTGGCGGCGTTCGCTGGCCCGCAGGCGTTCGGCGGCCTCGGCGTGGTCGGTGACGTCGGTGGCGAAGACCAGCACGCCGCCGTCGCGGTCGCCGTCCTCGGCGACGGGGGTGCACGTGAAGGTGTACGACCGGCCGTCGACGGCCTTGCGGGACTTCAGGGTGCGGGGCTTGCCGCTGCGCAGCACCTGGTCGAGGAGCGGGAGCAGGCCCAGCTCGGCCAGCTCCGGCAGCGCCTCCCGCGCGGGCGCGCCCGCCGGTCGTGCGCCGAAGGCCGCGGTGTACGCGCCGTTGACGTACGCGAGGCGGTGGTCCGGGCCGTGCACGAGCGCGACGAGGGCCGGGACGCGGTCGAGGACGTCGCGCGCGGGCAGTTCGTCGACGGCGGGCACCGGGGGCGTGCCGTCGGCCGGCTGCTCGGCGCGGGCCGCGGGCACCGAGCCTTCTCCCCGCCGGTCCGGGGGGACCGGGGTCTCGGTCCGCGCTGCGGCGCGGCGCTGCGTTCCGGGGAGCCGGGCGCTCCAGCGCGTGAAGTTCACTGTGGGAAGAGCCTCGTGGGTGCTGTGGGCGGGCGGGTGACCCGTCCGCGGACGTGGGGCAGTCTGGCAGGGTCTTGTCGGGAGCGCAGGGTCTTGCGGGGGCGGGCCGCGGCGACATCCGTCAGACGCCGGAGCGGGCCGTGGAGTTCCTGGGTCCGGTCAGGACGACCCCAACGGGTCGTCCGAGGGGTTGTGAGGAGGCTTTCCACCGGCCGCGAGTTCGAACTCCGCTCGGGGATGTTCGAGCGAACCGAGCGAGACGATCTCCCGTTTGAAGAGCCCTGCGAGGGTCCATTCCGCCAGCACGCGGGCCTTTCGGTTGAAGGTGGGCACCCTGCTGAGGTGGTAGACGCGGTGCATGAACCAGGCAGGGTAGCCCTTCAGCCTGCGCCCGTAGACCTGGGCGACGCCCTTGTGGAAGCCGAGGGAGGCCACCGAGCCGACGTACCGGTGCGCGTACGTCTCCAGGGGCTCGCCGCGCAGCGCGTGGGCGATGTTGTCGCCGAGGACGCGGGCCTGGCGGACGGCGTGCTGGGCGCCCGGGGCGGTGTCGGTGCCGGGTTCGGCGGCGGTGACGTCGGGGACGGCCGCCGCGTCGCCGGCGCCCCAGGCGTGTGCCGCGCCGTCCACGGTCAGCTCGGCCGTGCACTTCAGGTGGCCGCGTGCGGTCAGCGGCAGGTCGGTGGCGGCGAGCACGGGGTGCGGTTTGACGCCGGCGGTCCACACGACCGTACGGGTCGGGAAGCGCTGGCCGTCGCTGAGGACGGCGACGCGGTCGGCGCAGGAGTCCAGGCGGGTTTCGAGCAGCACCTGGATGTTGCGGCGGCGCAGCTGGGTGACGGTGTAGCGGCCCAGCTCGGCGCCGACCTCGGGGAGGATGCGGTCGGAGGCCTCCACGAGGATCCATCTCATGTCCTCGGGGCGGACGTTGTGGTAGTAGCGCACGGCGTAGCGGGCCATGTCCTCCAGTTCGGCGAGCGCCTCGACGCCGGCGTAGCCGCCGCCGACGAAGACGAAGGTCAGGGCGGCGTCGCGGATCGCGGGGTCGCGGGTGGAGGAGGCGATGTCCAGCTGTTCGAGGACGTGGTTGCGCAGGCCGATGGCCTCTTCGACGGTCTTGAAGCCGATGCCGTACTCGGCGAGGCCGGGCACGGGCAGCGTGCGGGAGACGGAACCGGGGGCGAGGACGATCTCGTCGTACCCGAGGAGATCGGCCGCCGTGCCCTCCTCGGTGGTGGCGGGCGTGGAGACGGCGGCGGTGCGCATCGTGTGGTCGACGGAGATCACCTCGCCGACGACGACGTGGCACTGGCGCAGGACGCGGCGCAGCGGTACGACGACATGGCGAGGGGAAATCGAACCGGCGGCCGCTTCGGGGAGGAAGGGCTGGTACGTCATGTAGGGATCGGGCGTGACGACGGTGATCTCGACCTCACCGCGCCTGAGCTCGGCCTTCAGCTTCTGCTGGAGGCGCAGGGCCGTGTACATCCCGACGTAGCCACCGCCGACAACCAGAATGCGCGCACGTTCCTTCACCATCCCATGACGCACCCGGCGCTGTTGTTTGTCCACAGTCCCGGCAATTTGTGTGACCGGCGGGCGCGTGTGCGGTGGGCCGGGGGCGGTCGCCGGGATGGACGAAAGGGGGCAGGTCAGCGGGGGCGGGTCACAGTGTGCGAAGGTGGGGAATCGGGACGGATATGACGCGTACTCCGATCGGGGGGAGCGGCGTGCGGAACCTGCCCCTTCTGAATTGACTCCCTCTCAACTATGTTCGTGTGTCGACGGGGTGTAGGGAATGTGCTCGAACGGGGCTCGCGACGGGCGGACCCGGTCGAGATCGAAGTGGGTTCCGCGCACTCCGGATGCAGTGACGGGGAGTCTCCGGGGGGAGACGTCATTTACCGGGGGAAAAACATGCATGTTCAGGACACGCATCATTGGTCATCGGCAACCGCAGCCGTCGTCGCACCCGGCGGCGGGGCGGTGAGCGCCGCGGTGGGCAACGGACGCGCGGACGCGTCGCGTACGACACCGCTGCGCGTGGACGCACAGCGCAATCTGGAGCACGTGCTGCGTGCGGCGCGCGAGGTCTTCGGCGAGCTGGGCTACGGCGCGCCGATGGAGGACGTGGCGCGGCGCGCGCGGGTCGGTGTCGGCACGGTGTACCGGCGCTTTCCCAGCAAGGACGTACTGGTCCGGCGGATAGCCGAGGAGGAGACCGCGCGCCTGACCGAGCAGGCGCGCACCGCGCTCGGGCAGGAGGACGAGCCGTGGTCGGCGCTGTCCCGCTTCCTGCGGACGTCGGTGGCGTCCGGGGCGGGGCGGCTGCTGCCGCCGCAGGTGCTCGCCGGTTCGGCCGAGGGGGGCGCTTCCGCAGGCCCCGCCGAGGATCCGCGGGTGCCGCAGCAGCGGGTGCAGCCGGCCTCCGGTGAACTGCGGCTGGTGTCCGGGGAGTCCACGGGAGCCGGCGGGTCCGACGACGGCGGGGTCGGCGCACTGCTCGACGTGGTCGGCCGACTGGTCGACCGGGCCCGGGCCGCGGGCGAGCTGCGGGCGGACGTGTCCGTCGGGGACGTGCTGCTCGTGATCGCCACGGCGGCGCCGTCCCTGCCGGATGCCGCGCAGCAGGCGGCGGCGTCGGCGCGGCTGCTGGACATCCTGCTGGAGGGGCTGCGGTCGCGGCCCGCGTAGATCGGTTGCGTTCGGCCGCCCGCACCCGCCCGTGACGGTTTCACGGGCGGGTGCGGGCGCGTCGGATTCGCTCGTTCGGATGATGTTCGAGGGGGGTCGGGTTGACCATGCCCCTCGGATGAGTGGATGCCGTGCACGGGGGTCGTTGAACAAAAGACAGTGTGGCACTCTGTGCCGGTGACGGTTTGGGCTGGGCCGGCGTCGGGGGCTTTCCGCGATGGGCGTTGAGGGGCAGGACGAGTCACGCGGTGACGACGCGGGCGCGACGGCTGCGGAGACCACCGCGCAGACCCCGCCCCAGGTACCGAGCCAGGGCGGTCCGAGCCGGGGCGGTCGCACCGCCGCCGGGAGCGTGCCGGCCCAGCGTGAGCGCAGCGTGCTGCCGCCGCCCCGGGGGATGCCGCCGGGCGACGCCGAGCTGATCGAGCGGATGCGCGGGGGCGACGACTCCGCGTACGAGGAGCTGTACCGGCGGCACGCCGATGCCGTACGGCGTTACGCGCGGACCTGCTGCCGCGACGAGCACACCGCAGACGACCTCACCGCCGAAGTCTTCGCCCGCATGCTGCAGGCCGTGCGCGGCGGGGCCGGGCCCGAGCACGCCGTACGGGCCTATCTGCTCACCTCCGTACGACGCGTCGCCGCGAACTGGACCAAGTCCGCCCGGCGTGAGCACCTCGTCGACGACTTCGCCGTCTTCGCCCAGCAGGCCTCGCGCGCGTCCGAGGTGCCGGACGACGCTTCGTCCATCGGCTCCTTCGGCGCGGGCCTGGACCCGGGCGCCGACGTGCGCGCCATGCGGGAGGCCGAACAGTCCATGGCCATGCGGGCGTTCCGCTCGCTGCCCGAGCGCTGGCAGGCCGTGCTGTGGCACACCGAGGTGGAGGACGAGTCCCCGAGCGAGGTGGCCGTGCTCTTCGGGCTGGACGCCAACGGCACCCGGGTGCTCGCCAGCCGCGCGCGCGAGGGGCTGAAGCAGGCCTATCTCCAGGCCCACGTCAGCGCCACCCTCGCCGGTGACGAGGAGTGCGCCCGCTACGCCGACCAGCTCGGCACCTACGCCCGCCGCAAGCTGCGCATCCGCGCCGAGCGGGGGCTGCGCAAGCACCTGGAGGAGTGCGCCAAGTGCCGGCTGGCAGCCGCGCAGATCGAAGAGGTCGCGAACGGCATCCCCGGTGTCGTCCCGGTCGCGGTCATCGGCTGGTTCGCCACCGCCGGGTACGCCAAGGCGCTCGGCATCGTGGCCGGCAGCGCCTCGGCAGGGGCCGCCGGGGTCGCCGCCGCGGCCACCGGCTCGTCCGGCGGGGCGGGCGGCGCGGGCGGGGCCGCGGCGTCGGAGGGGCTCGGAGCGCCGGTGAAGGCGGGGATCGCGGCCGGTGTCGTCGCGGTGGCCGCCGCCGCGGTGGCGCTGGCCCTGGCCAACGACAGCCGCCCGCCGACCAAGGAGATCGCCAGACCGGCGCCGTCCGCGCCGGCCGTACGGTCTCCGGCGCCGCGGCCGACCCCGTCGAGGCACACGCCGGCCCCGCCGCCGGTCGTGCCCGCCGCCGAACCGACCCCGACACCGACCCCCACGCCGAAGCCCACGCCCACGCCGGCCCCCAGGCCGAAGCCCACACCGACTCCGACTCCGACGCCTTCGCCGAGGCCCACGCCGACACCGCCCCCGACCCCGACCCCGACGCCCACTCCACCACTGGCGCCCACCGTCTACGAGATGAACGAGCTGAGCTACGACGTCGACGGCGACGGCACCCGGCCCGAGATCCGGCTCGGCGAGAGCAGCTGGGTGTGGCAGCGCTACGGCATGTCGATCGGCGGCGTGCGGTACGCGCGCGGGGTCACCGTGAACGGCGAGTCCTCCGTCACCATCACCCTGAACCGGCAGTGCACCGCGTACGACGCGCTGGCCGGTGTGGACGACATGACACTCGGCCTCGGCAAGGTGTCGTTCTCGGTGTACGCCGACGGGGTCCGGCTGTGGCGGTCCGGCATGGTCAAGGGGCGTGACCAGGCGGTCCCCGTCCATGTGGACCTGACCGGGCGCGCAACCGTACGGCTTGTCGTGGAGCCGCACAGCAACGTCTTCGACCAGGCGGCGCTCGCGGACTGGGCGCAGTCCCGGTTCACCTGCCGGTAGCCGTGCCCGCCCGCCGGTCGTGGTCCTCAGCGGCTCTCGACCGGCGGCTCCGCGGTGGTCAGTTCGCGCAGCACCTCGGCCACGCCGAGGGACGCGCCCAGGGTGCGCTCTGCCGCGTAGCGGTCGGCGGGCAGGGCCGCGCGGGCGCCGGCGTGCACCCGGGCGGCCTCGATGTGCTCCGGCTCGGGGCGCCGGGTGCCGGCGCGCCAGTGGTCCGCGGCGGCGTACAGCCGGATCGCGCGCGGCAGATCGCCGTGCCGGGCCAGCAGACCGGCGGCGGTGTCGACCAGGCCCGCCGTGATCGCCTCGGCGCACCGCTGGGCCACGGCCTCGCGCAGCGCCTCGGCGAGGATCGGCAGCCCGTGCGCGGGGCCCGACTCGGCGGCGACGACGAGCGCCTCGACCATCCGCAGCCCCGCCGCGAACTGCGGTGGCGGGGTGCCTCCGCGCGCCGCCTCACAGCTCGCCTCGTACAGCACGCGGCCGCAGGCCGTCTGCCCCTCGCGCAGGGCGATCTGGGCCCGCAGCAGCAGCACGAAGGCCTTCGGCTCGCGCACCGTGTACCGGTCGGCGGCCGCTTCCGCCTCCTCCAGGGCGGTCAGCGCGGTCTTCGGGTCGCCCGAGCGGTAGGCGATCTCGGCGAGCCGCGCCATCAGGAACGGCGCCTCGGCGTGGGCGCCCACCTCGTGGGCGAGGCGCAGCGCCTCCTCGTACTCGCCGCGGGCCTCCTCGAACCGGCCGCGCGCCATGGCCGCCTCGCCCGCCGCGCTGCACACCTGGGCCCGCATCCAGCGGTCCCCGACACGCCGGCTGAGCGTGCGCAGCTCGGCCAGGTCCTCGTCCACGCCGCGCAGGTTGCCCGGGGAGTCGACGGTCACGTGGGTGCGGTACATCAGGGCGACGCCGATCTCCCAGTCGCCGCCGTATCTGCGGCAGTTGGCGACGGCGGCGGCCATGTCCGGGCCGACGTCCGCCGGGCCGCCCAGGTAGTAGGCGGTCAGCGGCCAGACGATGCCGGGGAGCCGGGCCGCCTGGGGGCCGCCGTGCTCGTAGGCGGCCCGTACGCGCGCGACGTACTGCGGGGCGCGTGGGTCCGCCGCGAGGTGGAGCCCCGCACCGGACTCGGAGGTCAGGAACAGGAAGAGCATCCGCAGGTCCGACCGCAGCTCGCGCAGCGGATGCCCGGCCTCGCCGTCCGGGGCGGCGAGGAACGCCCCGACCGGGTCGGCCGCCTCCGCGAGCGCGGCCAGTGCGCCGCCGGTGCCCGGGGCGTCGGACACGCCGGGCGCCGCGAGGGTGTCCAGGGCCACGCCCAGGCGCAGGACCAGGTGGATCCGGGCGACCGCCTCCTGGCGGTGGTTGCGCAGCCACCAGAACCAGCCCATGGCGAGGGCGATCGCGCCCGCCTCCGCCTCGTCGCCGACGCGCACCGCGCGGTCCAGGGCCGCCCGGACGTTGTCCAGCTCGGTCTCCAGACGGGAGATCCACGGCAGTTGGGCCGCCGAGCGCAGCAGCGGGTCGGCCTCCTCGACCAGCGCGCGCACCCACGCGCGGTGCCGGCGCTCGGCGGCCGCGCGCAGGCCGGGGACCTCGGCGGCGCGCTCGGTGGCGTACTCGTGGATGGTCTCCAGCATGCGGTAGCGCATGGCACCGGAGCCGTCGGAGCCGGTGGGCGTGGCCACGACGAGGGACTTGTCCACGAGGGCGCCCGTCAGGTCGGCCGCCGGGCCCGAGCACACCGCCTCGGCCGCCGTGAGGTCCCAGCCACCGGCGAACACGGACACCTCGCGCAGCAGCGTGCGTTCGCGCTCGTCCAGCAGGTCCCACGACCAGTCGACGACCGCGCGGAGGGTCTGCTGGCGGGGCAGGACCGTACGGCTTCCGGAGGTGAGCAGGCGGAAGCGGTCGTCGAGCCGGTCGGCGATCTGCCGCGGGGACAGCAGCCGCAGCCGGGCCGCGGCCAGCTCGATGGCGAGCGGCAGCCCGTCCAGGCGGCGGCAGATCTCCGCCACGGCCCCGGTGTCGGCGAGCGCCGCGTCGGCGTCGGGACGGACGGCCTTCGCGCGCTCGGCGAAGAGGCGGTGCGCCTGCTCCGGGACGAGGGGCTCGACCGGGCGCACCGACTCGCCGGGGACGCCCAGGGGTTCACGGCTGGTCGCGAGGATCGTGAGCCCGGGGCAGTGGGTGAGGAGGGTCTCGGCGAGGTCCGCCGCCGCACCGATGACATGCTCGCAGTTGTCAAGGATCAGGAGTCGGCTGCGCTGCGCGCAGTGCTCGATCAGCAGGGCGACAGGGTCGGCCTGCGGGGTCGTCAGCTCGTTGGTCAGCAGCACGGTCTCGCGCAGACCGAGGGCGCTGACCACCGCGCCGGGGACCGCCTCGGGGTGGTCGAGCGGGGCCAGCTCGACCAGCCATGCCTGCGGCAGCCCTGCGGCGGCCTCCTCGGCGAGGCGGGTCTTTCCCGAACCGCCCGGTCCGGTGAGCGTGACCAGGCGGGCCCTGTGCATGTCGGAACGAATGGCCGCGAGTTCTGGTTCCCGCCCGACGAAGGACGTCAGACGGGGGCGCAGATTGCCGGTGCGCTCAGGGGGCCGGGCAGGATCGGTCGGCACCGCTGAGGCCGGTGGTGTCTCCGGCTGTTCGAGCAACGAGGCGTGCAGGGACCTGAGTTCGGGGCCCGGGTCGGTGCCGAGGGTGTCGGCCAGGGCGCGGCGGGCGGACTCGTAGGCGGCGAGGGCGTCGGCGGGGCGGCCCGTGTCGCGCAGGGCGCGGACGAGGAGGGCGTGCAGGGGCTCGTCGAGGGGGTGGGCCGTGGTCAGCTCCCGCAGTTCCGGTACGACGTCGGGGGCGCGGCCCAGGTCGAGGGCGGCGGCGGCCCGGGCGCGGGTCGCCTCCAGGCGCAGGGCCTCGGGACGGGTGGCCGCGGTGCGGTCGGGGAGGTCGGCGAGCGCGGGGCCGTGCCAGAGGGCGAGGGCCTCGGTGAGGGTGCGGTGGGCGGTGGCCGGGTCGCCCGCGCCGAGGGCCTGGGTGCCGGTACGGGTCAGGCGGGCGAAGACGTGCAGGTCGATGTCGTCCTCGGTGGCTTCGAGGCGGTAGCCGCCCGGGGTGGAGACGACGGTGTGGCGGCCGACGGCGCGGCGGAGGCGGCCGACGAGCGCCTGGAGGGCGGCGGGGGCGTCCTGGGGCGGGTCGTCCGCCCAGATCTCGTCGATCAGGGTCTCGGCGGTGGCGGTGCGGGCGGGGCGCAGCGCGAGGGCGGCGAGCAGCGTGCGCAGACGCCGGCCGCCGAGGGGTACGGGGGTGCCCTGGTCGTCCTCTGCTTGGGTTACGCCCAGGATTCTGTACCGCATCGGGCCATTGTCGCGGGGTCGGGGGGCACGGGGCACGGGGCACGGGGCACGGGGGTTTCGCGCGCGGCACGGATCGACTCCCTGCCCCGCGACTGCCCCAGGGGCGCGGGGAACTGCGCGAACGGTCCCCCACCGGGTCGCAGGCGGCGTACGGCAGGACCACCCCGGCCCCGCTGCTCAGGCGCCGGAGGCCAAAGCGCCCCTTCTCGGCTGGATCCCGGAGGGCACCGCACGCGCGCGTGCCGGTGTTCCCGTCCAGCAGGTGCCTCGGCGCGACAGCAGACGGCGGAGCCAGAGTTCCAGGGAGATCAGGTCGGCCAGGCCGTCCAGGGGGAGCGCGGCGCCTGCCGCTGCCGACTGGAGGGCCTCGCGGACCACGCGGGCCTCCACCAGTCCGGCGTCGGCCAGGAGCGGCGTCGCGAAGAGGTCGAGCAGAGGGTCGGCCGCCATGCGCAGGCCCGCGCGGGCGGCCGCCGCCGAGGAGGCGTGGGAGGGGGCGCCCCAGCCGGGCGGGAGGTCGGTGACGCCGGCGCCCTCCAGGACGGTGCGCAGGATCGAGGCGCGTGCGCCCGGCTGGACGCGCAGGGCCTCGGGGAGGGCGCGGCAGGCGCGGACCACCTGGTTGTCGAGGAAGGGCGCGTGCAGGCGCTGGGAGCGGATCTCGGCGGCCTGTTCCAGGACGCGCAGGTCGGCGGCGCCGCGGGCGAGCGCGGCACGCGCGCGGTGTTCGCCGGGGCGCAGCGCGCCGGTTCCGGAGCGGTCCGCCTCGGCCTGGAGCAGAACCGATACTTCGGCCAGCGCCTCCCCCGTCAGCCAACGGGCGGCCGGCCCCGGTCTGGCCCAGGTCAGCGCGGCGAGTGACGCGCCGACCGCCCCCTTGGGCTCGTCGAAGCGGCGCCGCATCAGCCGCTCCGCCAGCGCCTCCAGCCCGGCCCGGTAGGGCGTGCGGGCGAGGCGCCGGGCCGCGCCGTACACGCGCGCGGGGACCATCACCGAGCCGTCGGCCCGGGCAAGCGCGGCGACCGGGCGGACCAGATGGCGCCGCTTGCGGTCCATGAGGAGGTCGGCGAGGCGGGCGGGGTGGGCGTCGATGACCTGCCGGGCGCCGTGTCCGGTGACGTGGTCGGCGCTGCCGGAGGCCAGGCGGGCTCGGTGCCGGGCGGCGGTGACCAGGGCGGGCCCCGGTTCGTCGGTGAGGGGGCCGTCGAGATCGGCGTACGGCAGGGTCTCCTCGGCGCCGGTGACCACCACGTGGTGCAGGCGGGGGTTCGCCGCGAGGGCCCCGGCGCGTTCCACCTCGGCCTCGCGGCCGCCGACGGCCAGGTCGTTGAAGGTGACGGCGAGGAGCCGTTCGCCGGCGCCGGTGCCGTGTCCGAGCAGTGTGCCGGGGCGGCCGGGCAGCCCGGCGGCCAGCAGGGCGAGGGTGCCGGAGGCCGGGCCGCCGGAGAGGTCGGCGCCGATGCCGGGCACGGGCATCCCGCGCCGGGCCCGCCGCTCGGCCGGGCCCATGCCGGGCACCGGCCCGGGATCGAGGTCGGGCACGTGCCGCGGTGCCGCCAGACGCACGCGCACCGCCTCGACGAGGGCGTCGCGTACGGCGTCCACGGCGTGGTCGGGGTCGGCGGCGGGCGTGGCCACGGCGAGCGAGGCGACGTGCTCGTACCCGGCGATCTCGCGTGCTCCCGCGCGCAGCACGAGTGCGTGCCCCGGCGGAACACGGCGTACGCCCTCGTACGGGGTGGTGTCGCGCAGTGCGGCCGGTACGTCGGGGGCGGCGAGCAGGGCGGCGAGGTGGCCGAAGTCGAGGTTGGCCTCGATGAGGTCGGCGAGGGGCAGCGCGGCGGTGGCGTAGGCGGTGCCGCCGGCCCAGGGGGTGTGGAAGACCGGGCGCGCGCCCGCGAGGTCGCCGCAGACGGTGATGCGCCGGCCGACCTGGACGACGGCCGTGTAGCTGCCGGGCCAGGCGGTCAGATGCCGGAGTGCGCCCCCGCGCGCGGTGAACAGGGCGCGCCGCAGCTCCTCGTCGGAGGCGCCGCAGATGCCGAGGACGGCGATGCGGTTGTCCGCGTCGGCCTTGACCACGCGCACCTCGTCCGGGCGCCAGTCGCCGACGGCCCACAGCGGATCCGGGTCGCCCCACAGGAGGTGGGAGCCGACGGGGTGCAGGGTCTCGCCGTCGTAACCGGTGGCACCCGCGGAGCCGATTCCGGCGATGCCCGCGGCGGTGCTGCTCCAACCCACCAACCACCGCATCGACGCCTCCACAGGCTGTGGACAACAGTGCACCGTACGAACCGGTCCCCATGCTGCCATGAAGGACGCGCTGTGGAGGGGCGGCGGCACCGGCTTCGATCGAGGGAAACGCGCGCGGAGTTCGCGGGCGGGGCGAGGAAGGGGGGTGGTGAGCTCGACTCGAATGCGCCCCCTGTACGCTCCCCCAAGACGCCCTTCACGCCCTCAAGTTGCATGGTCGGAGCAGGAATCCACCGCGACGGGCCGGGGCGATTTTCAGCCAAATACGGAGAGCGAAGCCCGAGTTGAGCACGCTCCGTACAGGCGCGCGAAACGGGCGGCGGTGCGGGCACGCGCACAGTCCGGGAGGCGGGCATCGCCTCCCGGACCGGTCCGCCACCCGCGGGGATGAAGGTGGCGGTGTCCCCCAGCCCACTGGATCCAGTACAGCGGGCCGACCCACGCAAGAGCCATGGAACCGCTCCCCCGATGGCCGGAGAAGAGCGCACGGACGGGCGCACGGCCACACGCGCGGGGGCACGCGGCGACAGACCGTGCACAGTGCGTGCAGGGCGGCGCTTCCGTACGGACCACAATCCCGCCATCCGGAACAATGCCCCTTAACGCTTGGGATGCGGCGAACTACGCTGGGTTTACGAATGCCGCGTGGTTATGCCAGCGCGGCAGCCGTCTGTGTCGAGGGGTGGCGCATGTCCAGGGAGCAACGCGGGCCGAACGAAAAGCTCGGCGCCGTTCTCGCCCTCGCGGGAATCAGCAACGCAGGACTCGCACGACGCGTCAACGACCTTGGCGCCCAACGCGGGTTGACTCTTCGCTACGACAAGACCTCGGTGGCGCGCTGGGTGTCGAAGGGCATGGTGCCGCAGGGCGCCGCGCCGCACCTCATCGCGGCCGCCATCGGGCAGAAGCTCGGCCGTCCGGTGCCGCTCCACGAGATCGGCCTGGCGGACGCGGATCCCGCTCCCGAAGTCGGCCTCGCCTTCCCCCGGGACGTGGCACAGGCGGTGAAGTCGGCGACGGAGCTGTACCGCCTCGACCTCGCCGGCCGCCGGGCCGGCACCGGCGGCATCTGGCAGTCGCTCGCCGGATCGTTCGCAGTGAGCGCATACGCAACGCCTGCCTCACGATGGCTGATAACCCCCGCCGACACCTCGGTCGCACGCGAGGCGGGCTCCGTCGAGGGCTCCGGCGCACCGATCAAAGTCGGCCACAGCGATGTGCGCAAGCTGCGGGAGGCCGCCGAGGACGCCCGACGTTGGGACTCCAAGTACGGCGGCGGTGACTGGCGTTCGTCGATGGTGCCGGAGTGCCTGCGGGTGGAGGCGGCGCCGCTGCTGCTCGGCGCCTACTCCGACGAAGTGGGCCGCGCCCTGTTCGGCGCCTCCGCCGAACTGACCCGCCTCGCCGGGTGGATGGCCTTCGACACCGGCCAGCAGGAGGCCGCGCAGCGGTACTACATCCAGGCGCTGCGCCTCGCCCGCGCGGCGGCGGACGTCCCCCTCGGGGGCTACGTCCTCGCCTCCATGTCACTGCAGGCGACCTACCGCGGCTTCGGCGACGAGGGCGTCGACCTGGCGCAGGCCGCCCTGGAGCGCAACCGGGGGCTGGCGACCGCGCGGACGATGAGCTTCTTCCGGCTGGTCGAGGCGCGAGCCCACGCGCGCGCGGGGGACGCGCAGGCCGCGGGGGCGGCACTGAAGGCGGCGGAGGGATGGCTGGAGCGGTCCCGCGAGGGCGACAACGACCCGTCCTGGCTCGGTTTTTACGGCTATGACCGCTTTGCCGCCGACGCCGCCGAGTGCTACCGCGATCTGAAGGCGCCTCGGCAGGTGCGGCGGTTCACGGAACAGGCCCTGTCGAAGCCGACGGAGGAGTTCGTGCGCTCGCACGGGCTGCGGCTGGTGGTGTCGGCCGTCGCCGAGCTGGAGTCCGGGAACCTCGACGCGGCGTGCGAGCAGGGCGTGCGGGCCGTGGAGGTGGCCGGGCGGATCTCCTCGGCCCGGACGACCGAGTACGTGAAGGATCTGCTGCACCGGCTGGAGCCCTACGGGGACGAGCCGCGGGTGGTGGAGCTGCGGGAGAGGGCCCGGCCCCTGCTGATGGCGCCCGCCTGAGCCGTGACATCGGACACCTGCCGCGTTTGAAGGCATTGTCAGTGGCGCAGTGCACTATCGAGGTGGGAGGTGGTGCAGGTGCCGGTCGGTGCGTACGACTGTGATGTGCTCGTGGTCGGCGGGGGGATCGTCGGGCTCTCGACCGCGTATGCGATCACGCGGGCCGCGCCGGGGACGCGGGTCACCGTGCTGGAGAAGGAGCCGGGCCCGGCCCGGCACCAGACGGGCCGCAACAGCGGGGTGATCCACAGCGGGATCTACTACCGCCCGGGCTCCCTCAAGGCGCGGTACGCGGTGCGGGGCGCGGCCGAGATGGTGAAGTTCTGCGCCGAGTACGGCATCGCGCACGCCGTCACCGGCAAGCTGATCGTCGCCACCGAGCGCGAGGAGCTGCCGCGGCTGCACGCGCTCGTGCAGCGCGGCCGGGAGAACGGCATCCCCGTCCGCGAGCTGGGCCCCACGCAGATCACCGAGTACGAGCCAGAGGTGCGCGGACTCGCCGCCATACACGTCGGTACGACAGGCGTCTGCGACTACGTCGGCGTCGCCCGGCAGCTCGCCCATGCCTCGGGGGCCGAGATCCGCTACGGCGCCCGGGTCGTGCGGGTGGACCGGCGCCCGGAGCGGGGCGTGGCCGTGCTCACGGCGGCCGGTGACGTCGTACGGGCGCGTGTGCTGGTGAACTGCGCCGGGCTGCAATGCGACGAGCTGGCCCGGCTGACCGGGGACGAGCCCGAGGTGCGGATCGTGCCGTTCCGCGGGGAGTACTACGAGCTGGCGCGCCCCGAGCTGGTGCGCGGCCTCGTGTACCCGGTGCCGGACCCGGCGTTCCCGTTCCTCGGCGTGCATCTGACCCGGGGCATCGACGGCGGCGTGCACATCGGGCCCAACGCGGTGCCGGCGCTGGCCCGGGAGGGATACGGCTGGGGAGTCGTGCGGCCCCGGGAGCTGGCCGGCACCGTGGCCTGGCCGGGATCGTGGGCGATCGCCCGGCAGCACTGGAGATACGGCGCCGGGGAGCTGCGGCGGTCGCTGTCCAAGGGAGCGTTCCTGGATGCCGTGCGCAGACTGCTGCCCGGGGCAGAGCCCGCGGACCTGGTGCGCGCACCGGCCGGGGTGCGGGCGCAGGCGGTGCTGCGGGACGGGACGCTCGTCGACGACTTCCTCATCCGCGAGGGCGCGAGGGCCGTCCACGTACTGAACGCACCCTCCCCCGCGGCCACCGCCTCCCTGCCCATCGGCCGGGAAGTGGGACGCCGCGTGCTGGACATACTCGGCACGGTCGGCTGAGCAAACCCCTGGCAGGGCGGGGAGCCGAAGGCGCCCCGAGGACCGACCGCCCCAGACGGCCACCTCAACCGGGAAACACGAGAGCCACGCACACACCGAACGCACCCTCCCCCGCGGCCACCGCCTCCCTGCCCATCGGCCGGGAAGTGGGACGCCGCGTGCTGGACATACTCGGCACGGTCGGCTGAGCAAACCCCTGGCAGGGCGGGGAGCCGAAGGCGCCCCGAGGACCGACCGCCCCAGACGGCCACCTCAACCGGGAAACACGAGAGCCACGCACACACCGAACGCACCCTCCCCCGCGGCCACCGCCTCCCTGCCCATCGGCCGGGAAGTGGGACGCCGCGTGCTGGACATACTCGGCACGGCCGGCTGAGCAAACCCCTGGCAGGGCGGGGAGCCGAAGGCGCCCCGAGGACCGACCACCCCAGACGGCCACCTCAACCGGGAAACACGAGAGCCACGCACACACCGAACGCACCCTCCCCCGCGGCCACCCGCCTCCCTGCCCATCGGCCGGG
>NZ_JBVHMR010000002.1:19369-36017 GCF_055558375.1 Streptomyces sp. NPDC025793
CCCCCAGACGGCCACCTCAACCGGGAAACACGAGAGCCACGCACACACCGAACGCACCCTCCCCCGCGGCCACCCGCCTCCCTGCCCATCGGCCGGGAAGTGGGACGCCGCGTGCCGGACATGATCGCCTCGGTCGGCTGAGGGCGCGCCGCCGGGCCGAGCTACAGGGCGGAACACCCGGCGGGCTCCTCGGATCCGGGGCTCAGCGGGCAGCCGGTGCGCCGGGCCCCGGCGACCGGGGGCGTGCCGGGCGGCCGAGCGGGGAGCCCCGGCGGGAGCCGAGGGTGGCTGCGGGGCGCCGTAAAATCGGTCTTACTGTGTCTGACTCGCTGAACACCCCCGACGCCCCCGCTCCGGCCGACCCCCACGCATCCGGTGCGTCCATCCGGCACACCCGGGCCAAGGGCGAGCCGCGGTTTCCCGACGGGCCCAAGGCCGATCCCGCCGGGTCGCACTTCGAGCGGCGGATCCGGAGCTTTCAGCCGCGGCGCAGCCGGGTGACGGCCGGGCAGGCCGACGCGCTCCAGCGGCTGTGGCCCGTGTGGGGGCTCGACATCGACGGGCAACAGGTCATCGACCTCGGCGAGCTGTTCGGGAACGACCGGCCCGTCGTGCTGGAGATCGGCTTCGGCATGGGCGAGGCCACCGCGCAGATGGCCGCCGGGGACCCGGACACCAACATCCTCGCCGTCGACGTGCACACCCCGGGGCAGGGCAATCTGCTGAACCTCGCCGACCAGGGCGGCATGACCAACGTCCGGGTGGCCAACGGCGACGCGATCATCCTGCTCCGCGAGATGCTCACGCCCGACGCGCTCGACGGGCTGCGCGTCTACTTCCCGGACCCCTGGCCGAAGAAGCGGCACCACAAGCGGCGGCTCATCCAGCCCGAGTTCCTCACCCTCGCCGCGACGAGGCTGCGCCCCGGCGCGCTCGTGCACTGCGCGACCGACTGGGAGCCGTACGCCGAGCAGATGCTCGACGTCCTCACCGCACACCCGGACTTCGAGAACACGCAGGCGGACGGCGGTTTCGCACCGCGCCCCGCGTTCCGGCCGCTGACCCGTTTCGAGGGGCAGGGACTGGACAAGGGTCATGTGGTGAACGACCTGCTGTTCCGGCGCGTACCGCACAAGAGCGCGTGACCGAGCCGGGCCTTCCCGGTCCGGTAATCCGCTCCAGCCCCTCGTCCCGCCACCGTTAGGGTCGATGCCGTGGCCATCAGTCCGACCAGTCCCCCGTATCCCGCGTATCCGCCCGCCCCCGGCGGTCCCGTGCTGCGCCATCCGCACTGGTGGCAGCGCGCATCGGTGCGGTACGGGGCGCTGATCACGCTGCTGGCGCTGTCCGGGCTGGTGATCCTCGCGCTCGTGCGCCGGCAGACCGGTACCGAGGGGTTCCTCGTCGGCCTCGGGCTGGCCGTGCTGCCCGTGCCCTGGCTGACCGCCGCCTTCCGCTGGCTGGACCGGGTGGCGCCGGGCCCCCGGCGGAACCTCGTCTTCGCGTTCGCCTGGGGCGCCTGCGCGGCGGCGCTCATAGCCATCGTCGCCAACAGCTTCGCGACCAGGTGGATAGCCACCGCCACCGCCGATCCGGCCGGCGCCGACACCCTCGGCGCCACCGTGATAGCGCCGATCGTCGAGGAGTCCGCCAAGGCCGCGGCCGTCCTGCTGGTCTTCCTCTTCCGCCGGCGCGACTTCACCGGGATCGTGGACGGGATGGTGATAGCCGGGATCACCGCCACCGGCTTCGCGTTCACCGAGAACATCCTCTACCTCGGCACGGCCTTCGGGGCCGACCAGCTCTCCGGCGACAGCGGCATCGCCTCCGTCACCGCCGCCACCTTCTTCGTGCGCATCGTGATGTCGCCGTTCGCGCACCCCCTGTTCACCACCATGACCGGCCTCGGCTTCGGCCTCTCCGCGTTCTCCGCGCCACGGCAGCGGGCGCGGAGGGTGCTGCTGCCGGTCTGCGGGCTGCTGCTCGCGATGAGCATGCACGCCTTCTGGAACGGCTCCTCGACCTTCGGCGAGTTCGGGTTCTTCGCCGTCTACGGCTGCTTCATGGTGCCCGTGTTCGGGCTGCTGACCTGGCTGGCGATCTGGACGCGGCAGCGTGAGCTGCGGACCGTGCGCGCGGAGCTGCCCGTGTACGTGCTGGCCGGGTGGCTGGGGCCGGCCGTGCCGGACGCGCTGGGATCGATGCGGGCGCGGCGCGCAGCACGCGACTACGCCCGGCACCACGGCGGGAGGCCGGCGGCGCGGGAGGTGGCGCGCTACGAGGAGTACGCCACGGCGCTCGCGCTGCTGCGGCACCGCGGGCGCACGGGGCGGGCCGGGGCCGACTTCGTCGTACGGGAGGGGGAGCTGCTGGACGCGCTCTGGCGGCGCAGGGACGCGGCGCGGCCGGCCCTGGAGTACGCCGCCCGGGCCACCGCCCCGGCTCCGGCGCGCTGGGCTCCCCCGCATCCGCAGAACGGGTACGCGTACGGGTACGGGTACGGCTACCCGGCGGCGCCGTACCCCGCGTACAACCCGTACCAGTCGTAGGCCGTCGGGCTCGCGCGGGGCCCGGCGCCGCCGGGAGGGATCAGGCCGACGCCGCCGTCAGCTTCGTCAGTTCCTCGTCCGTGAGCTTCAGGTCCGCCACTCCCAGCAGTGCGGGGAGCTGGTCGACCGTGCGGGCCGAGGCGATCGGGGCCGTGACCGTCGGCTGGGCCGCGAGCCAGGCCAGGGCGACCGTGGCGAGCGGGGCCTCGTGGGCGGCGGCGACCTCGTCCAGGGCGGCGAGGACCTGCTGGCCGCGCTCGGAGTCCGCGTACTCCTGCACCCGGCCGGCGCGGGCGCTGTCGACCGTGGTGCCGGGGCGGTACTTGCCGGTGAGGAAGCCCGAGGCGAGCGCGAAGTACGGCACCGCGGCCAGGTTCTCCTTGGCGGCCACCTCCTGCAGCCCGCCCTCGTAGGTGTCGCGGGAGACCAGGTTGTAGTGCGGCTGGAGGGCGACGTAGCGGGCCAGGCCCTCGCGCGCGGAGAAGTCGAGGGACTCCTGCAGGCGCTCGGCGCTGATGTTGGAGGCGGCGATGTGCCGGACCTTGCCCGCCTTCACCAGCTCGTCGAGGGCGCCGATGATCTCCTCGACCGGGACCTCGGGCCTGTCGAAGTGGGTGTAGTAGAGGTCGATGTAGTCGGTGTCCAGGCGGCGCAGGGAGGCGTCGGCGGCGGCCTTGATGTTGGCGGCGGACAGGCCCTGGTACTCGGGGTGCTGGCTGACCTTGGTGGCGATGACGACGTCGGAGCGGTTGCCGCGGGCCTTGACCCACTTGCCGATGATCGTCTCCGACTCACCGCCCTTGTTGCCCTCGATCCAGGCGGTGTAGGCGTCGGCGGTGTCGATGAAGTTGCCGCCGGCCGCCGCGTAGGCGTCGAGGACGGCGAAGGAGGTCTCCTCGTCGGCGGTCCAGCCGAAGACGTTGCCGCCGAGGGAGAGGGGGAAGACCTGGAGATCCGAACTGCCGAGTGTGCGCAAGGAAGTCATGCTCCACGTCAACGCCGGCGGCAGATGATCTCATTCCGCCACCGGCGCCACGATCACCCGGAAGGTCGGCCGGGTCAGGGGTTGAGGCCCTTGTCCCGCAGCCACGGCGCCGGGTCGATGGCGGTGGCCTGGCCGTTCGGGTGGACCTCCAGGTGCAGGTGCGGGCCGGTGACGTTGCCGGTGGCGCCGACCCGGCCGATGACGTCGCCGGTCGAGACCTTCTGGCCGACCGAGACGCCGATCGAGGACTGGTGGCAGAACCACAGCTCGGTGCCGTCGTCCAGGGTCAGGACGGTGCGGTAGCCGTAGGCACCGGCCCAGCCGGCCTGGGTGACGGTGCCGCCGTGGACCGCCTTGATGAGGGTGCCGGTGGGGGCCGCGAAGTCGAGACCGGTGTGGTAGCCCGAGGACCACATCGCGCCGGGCTGACCGAAGGTGCCGGTGATCGTGTACGACACGACGGGCAGCGTGTACTGCGTGGCCAGCTCGGCCAGGCGCTTGGCCTCGGCGGCCTTCGCGGCGTCGGCCTCCGCCGTGGCCTTGGCGGCCGTTGCCTTGGCGGCGGCGTCCTTCTCGGCCTTGGCGGCCGCGTCGGCGGTCTGCTGCTCGGCGGCGGCGAGCCTGGCGGCGGTGGCCCGGCTGTCGGCCTTGCTCCGCTGCTGCTCGGCCTGGGCCATGATCCGGTTGCGCAGGGCCTCGCCGGCGTCGCCGTTGCTGCCGCTCTCGGTGTGCATGCCGACGTCGGAGAGCCCGGTGGCGGTGGTGGACTTCGGTGCCTCGGTGGAGCCGCCCTCGAAGAGGTGGCTCACGGAGTCCGGCAGGGAGATGGAGACCGGCGGCTTGCCGGTGTGGGCGCTGGCCATGCCGCCCGCGCCGACGGCGGCGACGACGCCGACGCCGAGGACGGTGGAGCTGCGGGCGAAGCCGTTGCGCTGCTTGGCGACCCGGTGCCGGCCGCGGACCCGGTCGACGGAGTCCTCGGTGGGGTTCCACTCCTCCCACGTGCCCTCTTCGGCGTGGTAGGAGCCGTAGCCGAAGGGTTCGGGCTCGTCGGACGCCGGTATGGACGGGGCTTCGGGGGCAAGCCGGTTGGACGCCACGCGGGCGTACTCCTTTCCTTCCGTCGCCTACCGGGTTAGCTGACGGGTTCGGAGCAGGAAGGTCTCCTACGCGCGTATACCGGGCGTGGACTCAGTGAGTTCACGTCGGCGTCCGCGTGATTCACCCCAAGGTGGTGGTTCCCCGGTTCCCTCGCGGGATTCGGCGCGTGCGCACGGAGCCGCCTCTTGTGACGGCTGGGACGACCGCGCTGCGTTATCGAACGTTAATAGACCCGCGAGGCACTTTCCAAGCCGTTCGGCTTGATCGTTAACGCTTTCCGGCCGGATGCACCAGTCAATACCGCAGCAAACCGGACGAGTTGGCCACCGTTCAAGAGTCTCGGCGTTTTTGATGGTGTCTCAGATGTTATGCGGACGGCGGTCGCGCGGTCACCGTCGGTGAACAGGTCGTGACGGTGGGCCCGGAATCACCGCGCGGCGGGCCTTGCGATCAAGCGGTGTGCGAGCACCCCTTCGCATGGGGTACTCTTGAGACACAACGACGCGGGGTGGAGCAGCTCGGTAGCTCGCTGGGCTCATAACCCAGAGGTCGCAGGTTCAAATCCTGTCCCCGCTACTGAAGACTCAGGGCCCGGAATCCACTGGATTCCGGGCCCTGAGTGTTTCGCGCCCCCGAACGGGCGCGGCGGCTCACCGCACCAGATGCCCGTTCGGCGCCTTGGCCCGCGCCTCGTACTCCGGCAGTACGACCACCTCGGCCCCTGCCTGCGCCAGAACCCCGCTCCCGTCGGCCGCCTCCACGAACGTGTCCGGCTCGCGCCACGCCGTCACCACCCTGCGCACTCCCGCCCGCAGGATCAGCTCGGCGCACGGCGCGGGACGGGACGCGCGGCGGGCGCACGGCTCCAGGCTGCTGTAGACCGTGGCGGCGGCCAGCCGCGGGTCGGCCGGGTCGATCTTGGCCAGCGCCGCCTCCTCCGCGTGGACCACCGGGTCGCCCCCCTCGCGCGAGTGGCCGCGCGCCAGCTCCGTGCCGTCGGCCGCGACGACCACCGCGCCGACGCTGAACGCCGTTTCCGAGGGCGGGCACAGCGCGGCGAGTTCGCAGGCGATGCGCAGCCAGTGGCGGTCGGCGGCGACCGGGGCGGCTCCGGTGCCGGGGGCGGTGGGCTCGTAACGCATGAGGACGACGTCCTCGATCCGGCGGGTCTCGGTGAGGCGGAGGCGGCCGGCCTGGTACCCGCCCGGGCCGAACAGGCGCGGGGCGGCCGGGTCGCCGACGAGGAGCGGGGCGAGGACCAGCTGGAGTTCGTCGGCGAGGCCCTGCTGGAGGAGCTGGGTGTGGACCGTGCCGCCGCCCTCGACCATCAGGCGCCGCACACCGTGCACGACGTACAGGTGCTCCAGGAGCGCCGGCCAGTCGAGGCCGGGGCCGAGCGGGACGACCTCGGCACTGTCGCCGAGGAGGCGTGCGGCGCGCTCGGCGCCGGCGTCGGTCGTGTAGACGACCTTCGCGCCGCCGGTGTGCCAGAACTTCGCGGCCGGATCGAGGTCGCCGGAGGCGGTGACGGTCACCTTGAGGGGGTATGCGGGCTTGCCCTCCGCGACCCGGGCCGCGCGGCGCTCGGCCGAGTTGACCAGCAGCCGCGGGTTGTCCGCGCGGATCGTGCCGGCGCCGACGAGGATGGCGTCGGACGCGGCCCGCACCTCGTCGACCCGGTCGAAGTCGGCCGGGCCGGACAGCAGAAGGCGCTCAGGGCCGGTGTCGTCCAGGTAGCCGTCGAGCGAGACGGCGGCGGACAGCAGCACATACGGGTACGACATCGGGCGCACTCTCCCTGCGGGTCTGCGAGGTCTGCGGAGTCCGGGTCCGCGAAGCCGCAATCTTGGTTCAAGTTTGAAACAAACCTACACTGGCCGCATGACGACCCGCTGGCTCAGCCCCGAGGAGCAGCGCGCCTGGCGCGCGTACATGGCCGCGACCCACCTCCTGGAGGACGCGATGGATCGGCAGCTCCAGCAGGACGCCGGCATGCCCCACCTTTTCTACTCGGTGCTGGCCAACCTCTCCGAGGCGCCCGAGCGGCGGCTGCGCATGACCGATCTCGCCGAGACGGTGAAGATCACGCGCAGCAGGCTGACGTACGCGGTGACCCGGCTGGAGCGGGACGGGCTGGTGCGCCGGGAGGACTGCCGCTGGGACAGGCGCAGCAGCATCGCCGTCCTGACGGACGAGGGGATGGCCGCGCTGGAGCGCGCGGCGCCCGGGCACGTCGAGACCGTGCGCAGCACCCTCTTCGACCGGCTGACGCCCGCGCAGGTGGGACAGCTGGAGGAGATCTTCACGAGCGTCGCGCGGGGACTGCAGGACGAGGACGCCGAGGCCGGGACGGGGGATGTGCCGTGGCGGCGCCGGTCGTCGTGTTCGTCGTCCCAGCCGCCGTCCGCCTCCTCGTGAATCGCTGGAGTCGCTGTGAGTCGCTCCCGAATTCAATTGCTTTAACTTTTAAGCATGCGGTAGGGTCCCCTGTGCATCACTGCTTCAAATCTGAAGCAGCCGCCTCCGGAGGGACCCGCATGCCCGACACCCCCGCCGCCACGCCGCGCGCCCGCGTCCGGGTTCCGCTGCGCTTCCACGACGGCTACAGCGTCGACGCCGAACTCGTCACCTTCCACGGCCTGGCCGATGGCCAGGAGCACGTCGCCGCCGTCCTCGGCGACCCGGCCCCGGGCTCCGTACCGCTGGTGCGGCTGCACTCCGAGTGCCTCACCGGCGACGTCTTCGGCTCGGCCCGCTGCGACTGCGGCCCCCAGTTGCGCGAGGCGGTCGAGCGCATCGCCGACCGGGGCGGTGTGCTGCTCTATCTGCGCCAGGAGGGCCGCGGCATCGGCCTCTACAACAAGCTCGACGCCTACGCCCTCCAGGACCAGGGCCTCGACACCTACGAGGCGAACGCCGCGCTCGGCCTGCCGGAGGACGCCCGCGACTACACCGCCGCCGCACAGATGCTCGCCGCCCTCGGCATCGGCGAACTGGACCTGCTGTCCAACAACCCCGACAAGGCCGAGCAGTTGAGGTCGCTGGGCGTCGTCGTCCGGGACCGGGTGCCGACCGGCGTCTTCACCACGCCCCACAACGTCCGCTACCTGCGCGCGAAGGTCCTCCAGACCCAGCACACGCTGCCGCTGGCCGAGCTGACGGAGCGGACCGCGGGCTGACGGAGCGGACCGCGGGCCGGTCTCACGCCCGGCGGCGGCCGGGGAGGCGCAGGGCCGGCAGGGCGGAGAGGGCCAGCAGGCCCGCCGCCACCGCGTAGGCGATCCGGAAGCCCGCCGGATCCTGGCCCGCCGCGCCGAGCACCACCGACAGCACCGCCGTGCCCACCGACGCCCCGAGCTGGGAGTTGATGCTGAGCGCGGTGCTCGCCGCGGGCATCCGGTCCACGGGCAGGTCTCGGCTCGCGGTCGCCGTCGTCGGCATCAGCACCATGCCGATGCCGGCACCCAGCACCATGGCCGAGGCGACGAACCGCCAGGTCGCGACTTCCGGCACGCCCGCCTGCCAGGCCAGCAGCGCCATCCCGAGGGCGGCGAGCGCGATGCCGGCCGGGACGAGCCGGCGCGGCGAGGCCCGGTCGACCCACCGCGCCGCGAGCTGCATCGCCGTACCGACGACAAGCCCGGTCGGGGCGCCCAGCAGCCCGGCCGCCGTCGCGCTCAGGCCCCGCTCCTGCTGCCAGTACAGCGGGCCGAGCAGCGCCGAGCCGAAGTAGCCGCAGGTGAACAGGGCGAGTGTGGCGATGCCCGCGGCGAAGGTGCGGTCGCGCAGCAGCCGTAGGTCCAGAAGAGGTGCGCTGATCGTCAGTGCCCGGCGGACGAAGGCGCCCGTCAGGGCGGCACCGGCGAGGGCGGGCAGCAGGACGCCGGGGGCGGTGAAGTCGCCGCGCTCGCCGCCCCGGGCCAGGCCGTAGAGCAGCAGGGCGAGACCCGGCGAGAGCATCAGCAGGCCGGGGACGTCCAGGCGGGCGGCGGCACGCGTCGCCGCGTCCGGTTCGTCGCGCGGCAGCAGCTGCAGCGCGAGGGCCAGGGCGACGAGGCCCACGGGCAGGTTCACCAGGAAGATCCAGTGCCAGGACGCCGCGTCGACCAGCCAGCCGCCCAGCATCGGGCCGACGACCGGCCCGACCAGGACGGGCAGTCCGCCGACAGCCATCGCGCGGCCGAGCCGGCGCCGGTCGGCGACCCTCAGCACCATCGTCATCGCGACCGGCTGGAGCAGCCCGCCGCCCAGCCCCTGCACCACACGGAAGGCGATGAGGCTGCCCGCGTCCCAGGCGCAGGCGGCGAGCAGGGAGCCGAGGGTGAACAGGACGAGCGCGGTCGTGTACGTACGCCGGGCGCCGATCCGGGCCATCGCCCAGGCGGCGACCGGGACGACGGCGGCGAGCGCGAGCGCGTAGGCGGTGGCGGTCCACTGGACGGTCTCCAGCGGGGCGCCGAAGGACTCCGAGAGCGAGCGCATCGCGACGTTCACGATCGTCACGTCGAGCACGGACATCACCGAGCCGATGACGGTGACGGTGAGCGTGCGGCGCAGGGCGGTGGCCGGATCGGGTGCCGGACGGTACGGCGGTGCCGCGACGGACCGGGTACTGCTGCTGCTCATCACCGTCCCCGCCCTCAGCCCGCGTAGGGACGCTCGGCGCGCGCGGCCCGCAACGCCCGTCCCCACCAGGCGAGTTGACCGAGCATGCCCTTGGCGGCACCGGCGCAGACGTCGGCGTCGCGCGGGGTGCCGTCCTCGGTGAGACCGGACCAGGGCCCGTGCAGACTGACCGAGTCGCGCACGGTCATGGCGTGCAACTCGGCGAAGACCAGCCGGAGTTGCTCGACCGCGCGCAGCCCGCCGCCGAGACCGCCGTACGACACGAAGCCGACCGGCTTGGCCTGCCACTGGGTGTAGTGCCAGTCGACGAAGTTCTTCAGGGACGCCGGGAAGCTGTGGTTGTACTCGGGCGTGACGACGACGAACGCGTCGGCGGCGGCGAGCCGCGGCGAGATGCCGCCCAGTACGGCGGCGGTCTCCGGGCCCGGCCCGCCGCCCCAGCCGGGCAGCACGAGCGGCAGGTCCACCTCGGCGAGGTCGATGACGTCGAGGTCGAGGCCGGCGTCACCGGCGGCGGCGCCGAGGAACCAGTCGGCGACGGCCCGGCCCACCCGTCCCTCGCGGACGCTGCCGACGACGACGGCGACGCGCAGCGGTGCGTCAGGGGCCGGGGATACGGCTTCGTTGCTGCTCACAGACACAGATGTCCCCCATCTTCCGGCGGTGGGCCGCCCGTTGCGGCCTTCCGCTCCAGCAAGGTACAACGATCGTTGTAATAATTACAACGGACGTTGTCATTCGGCTAGAGTGACGGTCACAGAAGGAGGCGGGCGTGAGCGAAACGAACAAGTCCAGGCTGGAACGGGCACGGCGCGAGGTCTCCCCGCGCAAACTGGAGAAGCAGATCGCCATCGCGAGCGCGTCCTGCACGGTCTTCGGGCGCGAGGGTTACGCGCGCGCCTCGGTCGACGCGCTCGCCGCCGAGGCCGGCGTCTCCACGCGCACGCTCTACAACCACTTCCCCGGCGGCAAGGCACAGCTGTTCCAGACCGTGGTGACCTGGACGTCGGGCGAGGTCCGCGACGCCCAACTGGCCCGGCTGCGCGAGGTGCTGGACCCGGCGCGGCCCCCGCACGCCGAGGACCTGGAGCGTGATCTGGTCGCCCTGGCCCGCGCGTTCGTCGGCCTCATGACCGAGCACCCGAACCACTTCGCCCTCGTCCGGCACATCCACGCCGAGGCCGACCACGTACCGCCGGAGGTCCTGACGGCCTGGCACGAGGAGGGACCGGAACCGGTCGGCCGGGCCGTCGCCGCGGCGATGACCCACCTCGCCGGGGCCGGCCTGCTCGACCTGCACGGCGACCCGGCCATGTCCGCCGCCCACTTCATGGCCCTGACGACGCACACGATCACCCAGCTCAGCCACTACGGCGTCCTGCCCCTGCCGCCGGCCGAGACCGACCGCCTGATCGGCGGCGGGGTCGCGGCCTTCCTGCGGGCCTACGGCCGGGCCGGGGCCGGCCCCACCGGCTGAACGTCAGCCCGCCCGAGCCCCCTCCGCCGCCGGTCCCGGCTCCGCGCCGGCTCGGCCTCCCCCAACGCGCCCGGACCCACACGGGCGATCGGCGTCCCCGCCTCCCCCCACTCCAGCAACCGGAACCCGGCCACGGCGAACGGCCACCCTTATGGGCGGCACCCTGAACTCCGGGACGGGCGAACCTGGTTCGAAGACCGGCCCACTGAAGGCGACGGCTGGGAGGGGGCCGGCCGGGGGCGACGGCCGGGGGATGGTCGGGGGATGGCGAACGATGACGACGCTGCCGGGGCAATGCCGACGGCAGCGCGGGAGGCATATCGGCCGCAGCGCCAGTGCCATGGCGGCGGCAGCGCCGACGGCCGCCCTCGGGCCCCGCGCCAGTCGCGTACGACCCGGCACCTGCCTCGGCGAAGGACCCGGCCGCGGGCGGCTCCCTGAACGCCCGGACGCCCCCCCCGGTTCGAGCACCGCCCCACCGAAGGCGACGGCCGGGAGAGGACGGTGAACGATGACGACGCCGCCGACGGCCGCCTTCGGGCCGATGCCCACCGCGTCGGCAGGCGCGCACGGGCGGACATCCATCGCGCTGACGACCCGCGCGGCCGCGCGTGCTGCCGCGTGACAGGCTCACCGGAAGGCGGCCAGGTCGGTCTCCGGCAGCGGAGCCGCGTACGCCCCGCGGAACCGGGTGGGCCCACGCGGGAGCGGGGACACGACCGCCCGGCCGTCTCACCCGCACCTGCACCTGCCTGCACCCGCACCGGCCCCGGCCCCGGCCCGCCCCGGTCTCCGTGCCGTACAACTCCATACGCAGTACTCTCCCTGAAGTGGTAAGCCGACCCGGTACGGACGTACCCCACACGGGAGCCTGATTTCATGGTGAGACGCAATGACCAGCGGCGGGCCGCGCTCGTCGATGCCGCGATCGAGGTGCTGGCCCGGGAGGGCGCGCGGGGGCTGACCTTCCGTGCGGTCGACGCCGAGGCGGCCGTGCCCACCGGCACGGCGTCCAACTACTTCGGCAGCCGGGACGACCTGCTCACCCAGGCCGGCGCCCGCGTCTACGAGCGGCTCCAGCCCGACGAGGCGACGATCGACCGCCAGCGCAGGGCCGGCCGCGACCGGGACACGTACGCGCTGCTGATGCGCGAACTCGTCGGCCGGATCGCCTCCTTCCGCACCGGCTACCTCGCGCTGCTGGAACTCCGCCTGGAGGCCACCCGCCGCCCCGAACTGCGCGCGGTGCTCACCGAGCGCGTGCGCGCCGACCTCGCCGCCAACGTCGCTTACCACGAGTCCTCCGGCCTGCCCGGCGACGCCACGGCCGTAAAACTGCTCTATCTCTCGCTGAACTGGCTGATCGTCGAACAGCTCACCCTGCCGGACGTCCTGTCGGAGACGGAACGGGACGAGCTGGTGGCCGCCGCCGTCGAACGGATCGTCATCTCGGACTAGGCCAGAAGAGAGGGCGGACTAGGCCAGAAGCGGGGCATTCCCGCTATATTCACGGAATGCAATTTCCTGCCCACTCACATTTTCGCCAATTGCTTCATTAGGCCCGCAGGGCACACTTTCGAGTTACAGAAATACCCGAATGCCCGACACCCGCGCCTCACGAGGGGCTCGTTAGGCGGTCGTGACACGCACCGAAAGGCATGCGGCCGGCAACCTTCACGGGACCATCACACTCCAGCTGGACTCCAGCGACCGTGACGGGTTCCTCGACGGGCTCATCGACGGTTGTTCAGATCTTCTCGATGATTTCCTGAGAAGGATCAGCCAGTTGGAAAGTGATTACTCGCGGGCGATGGTGGGGCTGTAGGACTTATCTGATGGACAGGATTCACAATGAAGACATCTTCTGTGACGCCGAGTTCAGCACGATCGAGATGCAGTGGGATCCGGTCGAGGAGCTGGCCCAGATGCTGTCGGGAGCGGCCACCACGGCCACACCCGACGAGGCTCCGCCGGCCGGACGCTCCAGTCACCGGCGCAACCGGCGGCGGGTCCACGCGGAATCCCGCTGGATGCGCGACAGCCAGCGCGGGGCACACGTCACGATCCTGATCGCGACCATCTCGGTGTGCGCGGTGTGCATGTTGGGCTGGTCTTTTTCTTATTCCTATGCACAGCTCCGCGCCACCGCGTCCGGCGTATTGCCGATGCACTTGGCACGGTGGTGGCCGCTGACGGTGTACGGGCCGTGGCTCGTGGCGGCCCTTTCCATTCTGCGGGCCACCGTTCAGAATCGGAGCGCGCGGCGGTCCTGGTGCGTTCTGCTGGGCGCCTCCGCGATGGCCGTCGCCCTGTGCGTCAGCCATTCATCACATTCACTGCTTTCACTGATCATCTTCGGAATTCCGCCGATCACCGCACTGGTGTGTTTCTGGGAGATCGTCGGCCAGGTCTCGTCCAAGGTGACCAGACCCCGGCACGCCGCGCACGACCGGCGCGGCACCAAGCCGCAGGGACCGTACGACAGCCTGTGAGACGGGGGTGGGGCAGGGCCGCCGTACCCGGACCTGCCCCACCGGTGCCCTGCCGGTGCCTTACCGGTGCCTTACCGGTGGTGGCCGTGGTGCGGGCCGGGTGTGCGGCACAGCGCGATGACCGCCGCGTCGTCGTCGAGGCGGCCGCCGACGTGCGCGAGCAGATCGCGCCGGAGCGAGTGCACCAGCTTCTCGGGGCTCTGTCCGGCCCACAGCACGGCCCGCTCGGCCAGCGGATAGAAGGCACCCGAGGTGTTCCGGGCCTCGATGACGCCGTCGGTGTAGAGCAGGAGCGTGTCGCCGGGTTCGAAGGAGAGCACGTCGACGGTGTACGTGCTCGGCGCCAGCCGGCCGATCCCCAGCGGGGGCGCCGGGTGCAGGGGAACCGTGACCGCGCCGTCCGGACCGAGCAGCAGCGGTGGGGGATGCCCGCAGCTGATGATCCGGATGACGCGGTCGTCGTCGGGGACCTCCAGCAGCAGCGCGGTGGCGAACTGCTCCCCGCTCTCCCCGGTGGGCGCCAGCTGGGCCAGGTTCCGGGTCACGCTCTGTTCCAGCGCGGCGGCCAGCGCCGGCAGACCGGCGTGCTGGTGGGCGGCCTCCCGGAAGGCTCCGATCAGCAGGGCGGCCTCGCCGATGGCCGGCAGGCCCTTGCCGCGCACGTCCCCGATCATGATCCGGACGCCGCCGTCGACGGGGGTGGCCGCGTACAGGTCGCCGCCGATCTGGGCCTCGTCCTCGGCCGCCATGTACAGCACGGCGACCCGCACACAGCCGAGCTGGTCGGGCAGCGGCCACAGCAGCACGTGCTGCGTGGCCTCGGCGACCGTACGCACCCGGGCCAGCTGGCGGCGGTGCCGCTCACGCAGCACGCAGAAGACCACGACCAGGGCCGACAGCACCGCCAGGGCGAGGATCTGCACCAGCACGTTGCGGGTGAGCAGCACGCCGAAGTGCCAGCCGATGTACGCCTGCGCCGCCACGGTCAGCAGCCCGACCAGCGCGGTCAGCCAGGGGCCTGCGAAGTAGGCGGTGATCGCGGGGGCGATGACCAGCAACGGCCCCAGATGGACGTCCCCCGGGACGAGTTGGTCCACCGTCGTGATCACCACGATGATCGTGACCGGAACCGCCAGCAGCGCATGGCTCGACCGCCATGGCCGCCGCCCGGCGGCCCCGCCCTGCCGGAGATGCATGTATCCACACTGCACCGCGCCGCAGCAGCTGACGACCGGAAGCACCCACGCGCGGGATCCGGCCGCCCGCCCCGGAAACACCGCGGCGCCCGGACCGGCCGAAGCCGGTCCGGGCGCCGCGTGGCGAGCCGAAGGGGGAGATCCCCGCCCGCCGTCCGTAGGCCCTGTGGGACTCGAACCCACAACCAATGGATTAAAAGTCCACTGCTCTGCCAATTGAGCTAAGGGCCCAGGCGATGTTGCCTGTCCGAGCATAGCCGGACGCGGCCGTGTCTCCGATCGGGTATCGGTGGACCGGCCGCGTCGCGGGGGGAGGAAGGGGCGGGATGGTCACTTTTCGGCCGTCTGCGGGGCGGGAACGCGGTCCGGGGTGAGGAACCAGCGGCGGGCCGAGGCGAGCCACCAGGCCGCGGCGAAGCCGAGGACGACCAGGACGGCGACGGGGGCGTAGTTGAAGGTCTTCCAGGTGACCGGGGAGACCTGCGGGAGCATGAAGAGGATCGTGATCGCCACGACCCAGAGGACCGACACGACTCCGATCGCCCCCGACCAGCGGCCCAGGTGCCATGGCCCGCGTTCGAAGGCGGCGCCCTTGCGGACGCGCAGGAAGGTCGGGATGACGTACGCGATGTACAGGCCGATCACCGCGATCGACGTGACCGCCGCGTACGCCGTCGAGTTGATCAGATAGGGCAGGCCCAGGACGAGAGCGGCCAGGGCGGCCAGCCAGACGGCGGCGACGGGGGTGCGCGAGCGCGGGCCGACCGTGTGCCAGAGGTGCGAGAACGGCAGCGCGCCGTCGCGCGAAAAGGCGTAGATCATGCGGCTGTTGGCGGTCACCGAGGCCATTCCGCAGAAGAGCTGGGCGCCGATCACGACGAGGAGCAGGAGCTTGCCCGTCGTGGCTCCCAGGGCGTCCAGGAGGATCTGTGCCGGGGGCGCGCCGGTCGGGGAGGCCAGCTCCTTGTCGTAGGACTGGATCGCGAAGGTGAAGCCGAGGAGGAGCACGAAGCCGGCGATCCAGGACGTCCAGATGGAGCGGACGATGCCCTTCGGGCCGGCCGTGGACGCGTCGTGGGTCTCCTCCGTCATGTGCGCGGAGGCGTCGTAGCCGGTGAAGGTGTACTGGGCCATCAGGAGGCCGAGGAGGACCACGTACGGGCCGCTGCCCCAGCCGGTCTCGTTCACGAACTTCGTGAACACGAAGGACGCCGACCGGTGGTGGTCGGGGACGAAGGTCAGCGCGCCGACGATGACGGCCACGCCGAGCACGTGCCACCACACGCTCACATCGTTCAGGAACGCGACGATCCGCACGCCGAAGGTGTTCAGCAGGCCGTGCAGGACGAGGATCGCGGCGAAGAGGAGGACCGTGCGGCCCGGGGTCACCCCGAAGCCGAACTGGAGGTTCAGGTACGCGCCGAGGAAGGAGGCCGCGCCGAAGTCGATGCCGGCCGTCACCGCGACCTGGCCCAGCACGTTGAACCAGCCCGTGAACCACGCCCAGGCCGCCGCCGAGCGGGGCGGCGCGAGGCGGTGGGCCCAGAAGTAGAGGCCGGCCGAGGTCGGGTACGCCGAGCAGATCTCGGCCATCGACAGGCCCACGAACAGGGTCATCAGGCCGACGGCCACCCAGCCCCAGGTGATCACCGCCGGGCCGCCGGTGGTCATGCCGAAGAGATAGAGCGTCAGACAGCCGGACAGCACCGAGATGATCGTGAAGGACACGGCGTAGTTCGAGAACGCCGACATCCGGCGGGCGAGGACCTGGGTGTAGCCGAGCTGGGCCAGTCGTTCCTCGTCCGACAGGCCGTGCGCCCCGTTCGCTCTCGCGTCTTCTGTCATGCCCCCAGCAATTCCCCCACCCGACGGGTGACATGCGTCACGCTATGGCCAAAAAAGGCCCGTACGACGGTGTCGTACGGGCCCTTCTCAGGTCACTCGGCCAGGCTCACCCGGCGTCAGCCGTTGCGCTTCCAGCGGGGCTTGTCCTCGCGGCGGCCGAACGAGCCGGTGCCGCGGTGGTCGTCACGGCGGCCGAAGGGGCGGTCGTGACCGGCGGAGCGGAAGCCGGGACGGTCGTCGCGACGGTCACGGTTGAACGGACGGTCGCTGCCCCGGTGCCCGCCGCGCTCGTCCCGGCGGAAGCCGCCGCGGTCGTCACGGCGCTCGAAGGAACGGCCACCACGGTCGCCGCCCCGGTCGAAGCCCCGGTCACGGTC
>NZ_JBVHMR010000002.1:36114-91081 GCF_055558375.1 Streptomyces sp. NPDC025793
GTCGTTGCGGTCGTTGCGGTCGTTGCGGTCCCGGTCGAACGGACGCCGGTCGTCACGACGCTCGAAACCACGGCCACCACGGTCGTCACGACGCTCGAAGGAACGGCCACCACGGTCGCCGCCCCGGTCGAAGCCCCGGTCACGGTCGTTGCGGTCGTTGCGGTCGTTGCGGTCCCGGTCGAACGGACGCCGGTCGTCACGACGCTCGAAACCACGGCCACCACGGTCGTCACGACGCTCGTCACGGTCCCGGTCGAAGCTGCGCCGCTCCCGGCGCTCGTACGGCGCCGAGGCCGCCGGGCGCTCCTCGCGCTCGGCCCGCTGCTCGGCGGCGGCAGCGGCCTGCGCCTCGGCGACCGCGAGCTCCTCCGCGGCCGTCGCCTGGGCCTCGGCCACCGCGGCCTCCGGGTCCTCGCCGCGCTCGCGGGCGACCCGGGCGACCAGTCGGTCGGACTCCTCGCGCAGCTCGGCCGCGCGGCGCTGGGCGCGCTCCAGCTGCTTGGTGAGCTGGGCGACCTCGCGCTCGGCCTGCTGCGCGGCGTTGTTCGCGGACTCGGCCTGGACCTCGGTCATGGAGCGGGCGCCGGTGATCTCGGCGACCTCCGGGTCGAAGGCGCCGGCCCCCTGGATGATGTGGCGCGCGGCGTCGACGCCGGCGTCCTCCATCAGCCGGAAGATCTGACGGCGCTGGTGCGGCAGGGACAGGGAGACGACCGTGCCCGTGCGGCCCGCGCGAGCGGTGCGGCCGGCGCGGTGCAGGTAGTCCTTGTGGTCGCCGGCCGGGTCCACGTTCAGGACCAGGTCGATGCCGTCGACGTGGATGCCGCGGGCGGCGACGTCGGTGGCGACCAGGACGTTGACGTAGCCGTCCTTGAAGTCGGCCAGGGTGCGGGTGCGCGCGCCCTGGGTCATGCCGCCGTGCAGCGCGTCGGCCTTCGCGCCCGCCTCGCGCAGCTGCTCGGCGACGCGGTCGGCGCCCAGCTGGGTGCGGACGAAGATGATCGTGCGGCCCTTGCGGGAGGCGATGGCGGCGGTGACCGGTGCCTTGTCCTTGGGCTTCACGATGAGGATGTGGTGGGACATGGTCGTCACCGCGCCCTGGGCCGCGTCCACCTCGTGGGAGACGGGGTTGTTCAGGTAGCGGTCGACGAGGGTCTGGATCTCGTTCTCCATCGTGGCGGAGAAGAGCATGCGCTGGCCGCCGGCCGGGACCTGGTCGAGCAGCTCGGTGACCTCGGGCAGGAAGCCCAGGTCGGACATCTGGTCGGCCTCGTCGAGGACGGCGATCTGGGTGTCCTCCAGCGAGCAGGCGCCGCGGTTGATGATGTCGCGCAGCCGGCCCGGGGTGGCGACGAGGATGTCGACGCCGCGCTCCAGGGCGTAGATCTGGTTGCCCATCGAGGTGCCGCCGCAGACGACCTTCATCTTCAGGCCGAGGACGTCGCCGTACGGCTGGAGGGCGTCGGCGACCTGCATGGCCAGCTCGCGGGTCGGGGTGAGGATGACCGCGCGGGGCTTGTGCTTCTGGGTGCGGCCGCCGGCCAGCGTGGCCAGGGTCGGCAGACCGAAGGAGAGGGTCTTGCCGGAGCCGGTGCGGCCACGGCCGAGGATGTCCTTGCCGGCCAGGGCGTCCGGGATGGTCGCGGCCTGGATCGGGAAGGGGGTCGTCACGCCGTTCTGCGCGAGCTTGCGCACGATGCCCTCGGGGAGGCCGAGGTCGGCGAAGGTGGTCTGGGGGGTGGTGTCAGCGGCCTCGTCGGCCTCGGTGATCTCGTTCGTCTCGTCGACGAGTTCGTTCTCAAGCTCGCTGAGCTCGTTCTCGGACACGACAAACTGATCAGTACTGGACACGGACATGCGAATGCGAAACCTTCCGGAGTCTCGTCGGCACGCGCCCGTCAACTCCGTGATTCGCTCACGACCGCCTCAATGCGGTCCGCCACGGCAAGGGAGAGTACGCGCCACACGGCGCGCTCTGTGATGGCGCCGGGCAAATGGGATCAAACGATCTACCACCATACGCACCCATCCCCCCTGAGGGCAAATCGAGCCTTGAAACCGCAGGTGGGACCCGGTCGCAGCCTCACGCCGGCACACCCGCCGTAGGGGCGGGCTCACGCTGGGCCAGCTGCGATCCGGTGCCCTCGTGCGCCGAGGAGGACGGCTCGGCCGTCGGGGGCTCGGAGGTGGCCGCGGGCGGGGTGGAGGCCGGGGGCTGGGGTGGTGCGGAAGTGACCGGCGGGGCCGGTGGGGCCTTGGTCGGCGCCGGGTCCCCGGGTGCGACCGTCTTCCCGGGCCTGGCGGGCTTGCCGGACGGTGCGGGGGTCGGGGACGCGCCCGCCGCGCCGGACGACGGGGTGGCCGAGGCGCTGGGCGACTCCCCCGGCTTCACCCCGCCGCCCTTGCCGTGCTTGCCGTCGGCCCGCGGGCCTCCGTGTCCCTGGCCGCCGACACCGTCCACCGGACCGCCGTCGGGCGCCTCACCGCCGTGCTGCCCGGCCGAGTGCGAGGGCCGGGCCCGGCCGGCGTCGTCACCCACGTTCACGCAGCCGGCCGCCGCCGCGCTGACGGCCAGCACGGTGACGGCGAGCCGGACGGGTACGTACAAGGGGCGCACGGCGGCCACCTCCGGGGGCAAGGGAAAGGAGTCAACCTCCCCAACTCCCGCCGCCCACAAGAGGACACGCGCCCCGCACGCGCGGCCCGCACTCAGCCGTAACCGAGGGCGTGCAGCCGCGCGTCGTCCATCCCGAAGTGATGGGCGATCTCGTGCACCACGGTCACCTCGGTCTCCGCGACGACGTCCTCGCGCGTCGCGCACATCCGCAGCGTCGGCCCCCGGTAGACCGTGATCCGGTCCGGCAGCACACCCGCGTACCACTCGCCCCGGTCGGTCAGCGGGGTGCCCTCGTACAGGCCGAGCAGCTCGGGGTCGCCGGCGGGCGGTTCGTCCTCCACGAACACCGCCACGTTGTCCATGAGCCGCGTCAGCTCCGGCGGGATCCGGTCGAGCGCCTCGGCGACCAGTTCCTCGAACTCCTCGCGCGTCATCTCCAGCACACGGTCATTGTCCGGTACGAGAGCTTCGTACGAGAGTGGCGCGGCGCCGCACATCCGCAGCCGCACGCCGCATATCCACATCCGTACATGGGCATACGGGACCAATGGCCCGCGTCCCCGTCGCAGCCCTCCGCACGCTGACGAACCGCGTACGCCCGCGCCCCGCCCGCAGGGGCACCCGCACGCTCCCCGCCCCGCGCCCGGACGCACGTCCGGGTCGCCCCTGGCTGAGCGCACTCGGGCTCACCGCCGTCGTGCTCTTCGGCGCCTGGCTGGGCCTGCTGGTCGTCGGCAACGTCCGGGCGCCGGTCGGCCCGATGAACACGACGATGGCGCTGCGCCCCTCGCTGAGCGGCGGCACGAAGATCAACATCTCTCCGCTGGGCGCACTCACCCTGGACAGCCATGTCGCCCCGGTCCGCCTCGACGTCAACGTCGACCAGCTCGACCCGCTGCGCTCCCAGGCCCTGGTCGACCACCCCGAGCGGATCTCCGGCCTCCAGCAGGAGGTCGCCCAGGACGTCGAGCACGGCACGCTGGACCTGGCCGTGCGCTCCTGCGTCGCCGTGGTCGCCGGGGCCACCGCCCTCGGCCTCGCCGTCTACCGCCGCCCGCGCCGGGCCCTCGCGGCCGGCGGACTGGCCCTGGCGCTGCTCGCCGCCTCGGGCGCGTCGGCGTACGCCACCTGGAACCCGAGGTCGGTGCTGGAGCCGAAGTACTCGGGCCTGCTGTCCTCGGCACCGTCCGTGGTCGGCAACGCGCGCAACATCGTCACCGAGTTCGACGTCTACCAGAAGGAACTGGCCCGCCTGGTGACGAACGTGACGAAGCTCTACGACGTCACCTCCACGCTCCCGGCCTACCAGCCGGACCCCTCCACGATCCGCGTCCTGCACGTGTCGGACATCCATCTCAACCCGGCGAGCTGGAAGATCATCGCCTCGCTGGTGGAGCAGTACGACGTGAACGTGATCGTCGACTCCGGCGACACGATGGACCACGGCATCGCGGCCGAGAACGGTTTCCTGGACCCGATCAGGGACCTGGGCGTGCCGTACGTCTGGGTGCGCGGCAACCACGACTCGCGGATCACCCAGCGCTACCTGGAGCGCATGAAGAACGTGCACGTCCTGGACGACGGGCACGCGCAGACGGTCGCGGGACTGCGTTTCGCGGGCATCGGCGATCCGCAGTTCACCCCGGACCGCTCGGCGGTGCCCGGCGGCGACGCGGCCGAGCAGCTGGCCGGCGACCGGCTGGCCGCCGACCTGCGCGACCAGAAGGCCCGGCACACCCCGGTCGACGTCGCCGTCGCCCACGAGCCGGCGGCGGCCCGCGAGACGGACGGCGAGGTGCCGCTGGTGCTGTGCGGCCATCTGCACCACGAGGGGGACGAGATCCTTCCCTACGGCACCCGGCTGCGGATGGAGGGCTCCACGGGCGGCAGCGGGCTGCGCGCGGTCGAGGGCGCGTACCCGGCCCCGATCGAGGCCTCGATCCTCTACTTCGACCGGGACAGCCGCCGTCTGCAGGCCTGGGACGCGATCAGGCTGGGCGGGCTGGGCGAGGCGACGGCCGAGGTCAGCCGCCATCTGGCCACCCCCGTCAAGCCCGGTGCCGCGCCTTCCGCCACGGGCACACCGTCGCCCTCCGCCCCGTCGCCGTAAACCGTTTTGGCGATAGCCCTCGGCATCCCATATGCTTCTCACGTCCCCGACGCGCTGAGAAGCGCCCAGGCGGGCCGATAGCCCTCATCGTCTAGCGGCCTAGGACGCCGCCCTTTCAAGGCGGTAGCACGGGTTCGAATCCCGTTGGGGGCACGCAAGATCGTGTGCGACACTGTTGCACGCACAAGCTTGGTCCTGTGGAGCAGTTTGGAGTGCTCGCCACCCTGTCAAGGTGGAGGCCGCGGGTTCAAATCCCGTCAGGACCGCTGGTGTTTCACGTGAAACACCGTGGCTGGGTAGCTCAGTTGGTACGAGCGATCGCCTGAAAAGCGATAGGTCGCCGGTTCGACCCCGGCCCCAGCCACAACCAGAAGGCCCCGTTCGAAGAACGGGGCCTTCGTCGTCAGGGGATCGGGGAGATGAGCCAGCACCAGTCCGTCGCCATGACCGCGGACAACCAGCTGGAGAGGATCCGGGCGCGGTACGGGCTGCTCGCGATCATCGCCAGCAATCTCGCCATCGTCGTCGTCGCGACCGTGGGTGTGTGGCGGCTCCACGGGGACAAGGCGGTGATCGTCGGCATCCTGACCGCCGCGTTCACCGCGGTGAGCAGCATGACCACGGCCTACCTGGGCATCAAGGCCATCTCCAACACGGCGAAGTCGCTCGCGCAGAGTGCCGCGCAGGCCTCGGCGCCGGCCGCCTCCGCGCCGCCGGCGCAGCGCGGCTCCTGAACAGCGCACGCAAATCATTCGCGTGATTTTCGGCCGGGGTGAGATCCTGGACCGCGTATGTCTACGCATCCCGCCCCCGCCCTCGGCACCCTCGCCCCCCGTCTGACCGAGCTGTCGCTGCGTGACGCGCACCGGCTCGGCCGGCGGCTCGAGGGCGCGCGCAAGATCCGTAAGCCGGAGGCCCGCGCCGCCGTCCTCGCCGAGATCGAGGCGGAGGTCGACAAGGCCGAGGCCCGGATCGGTGAACGGCGTGCCCGTGTGCCCGCCGTCACCTACCCCGAGCAGCTGCCCGTCAGCCAGAAGAAGGACGAGATCGCGGACGCCATCCGTGATCACCAGGTCGTCATCGTCGCCGGTGAGACCGGCTCCGGCAAGACCACGCAGATCCCGAAGATCTGTATGGAGCTGGGCCGGGGCGTCCGCGGCATGATCGGGCACACCCAGCCCCGCCGTATCGCCGCCCGGACCGTCGCCGAACGCGTGGCGGAGGAGCTGCGGACGCCCCTCGGCGAGGCCGTCGGCTGGAAGGTCCGCTTCACCGACCAGGTGAGCCCGGACGCCACCTTCGTCAAGCTGATGACGGACGGCATCCTGCTCGCCGAGATCCAGACCGACCGCGAGCTGCGCGCCTACGACACGATCATCATCGACGAGGCCCACGAGCGGTCCCTCAACATCGACTTCCTGCTCGGGTATCTGGCCCAGCTGCTGCCGAGGCGGCCGGATCTGAAGGTCGTCATCACCTCGGCCACCATCGACCCCGAGCGCTTCTCGCGGCACTTCGGCGACGCGCCGATCATCGAGGTCAGCGGGCGGACGTACCCGGTCGAGGTGCGCTACCGGCCGCTGCTGGAGGACGACTCCGAGGACGCCGACCGGGACCAGATCACCGCGATCTGCGACGCGGTCGAGGAACTCCAGGCCGAGGGCCGGGGCGACATCCTCGTCTTCCTCTCCGGCGAGCGCGAGATCCGGGACACGGCGGACGCGCTGGAGAAGAAGAAGTACAGATTCACGGAGATCCTGCCGCTGTACGCCCGGCTGTCGCACGCCGAGCAGCACCGGGTGTTCCAGCCGCACACCGGGCGCAGGATCGTTCTCGCGACCAACGTCGCCGAGACCTCGCTGACCGTCCCCGGCATCAAGTACGTCATCGACCCCGGCTTCGCCCGGATCAGCCGCTACAGCCATCGCACCAAGGTCCAGCGGCTGCCCATCGAGCCCGTCTCGCAGGCCAGCGCCAACCAGCGCAAGGGCCGCTGCGGCCGTACGTCCGACGGCATCTGCATCCGGCTCTACAGCGAGGACGACTTCCTCGCCCGGCCGGAGTTCACGGACGCCGAGATCCTGCGGACGAACCTGGCCTCCGTCATCCTCCAGATGACCGCCGCGGGCCTCGGCGACATCGAGAAGTTCCCCTTCATCGACCCGCCGGACCACCGCAACATCCGCGACGGCGTCCAGCTGCTCCAGGAGCTGCACGCGCTGGACCCGGCCCAGAAGGACCCCCGCAAGCGGCTCACCGACACCGGCCGCAAGCTGGCCCAGCTGCCGGTCGACCCGCGCCTGGCCCGCATGGTGCTGGAGGCCGACAAGAACGGCTGTGTCCGCGAGGTCATGGTCATCGCCGCCGCGCTGTCCATCCAGGACCCGCGCGAGCGCCCGGCCGACAAGCAGGCCCAGGCAGACCAGCAGCACGCCCGCTTCAAGGACGAGACCAGCGACTTCCTCGCCTATCTGAACCTGTGGCGGTACGTCCGCGAGCAGCAGAAGGAACGCGGCTCCAGCTCCTTCCGGCGCATGTGCAAGCAGGAGTACCTGAACTTCCTGCGCATCCGCGAGTGGCAGGACATCTACCTCCAGTTGCGGACGGTCGCCAAGCAGATGGGCATCCACCTCAACGAGGAGGACGCCCCCGGCGACCGCGTCCACATCTCCCTCCTCGCCGGCCTCCTCTCCCACGTCGGGATGAAGGACGTGAAGGACGGCAACAAGAACGAGTACCTGGGCGCCCGCAGCGCCAAGTTCGCGATCTTCCCGGGCTCGTCGCTGTTCAAGAAGCAGCCGAAGTTCATGATGTCGGCGGAGCTGGTGGAGACCTCCCGGCTCTGGGCCCGGGTCAACGCGAAGATCGAGCCCGAGTGGGTCGAACCGCTCGCGGAGCACCTGCTGAAGCGGACGTACAGCGAACCGCACTGGGAGAAGGACCAGGCGGCCGTGATGGCGTACGAGAAGGTCACGCTGTACGGCGTCCCGATCGTCGCCCAGCGGAAGGTGAACTACGGCCGGATCGACCCGGAGACGAGTCGCGAGCTGTTCATCCGCAACGCTCTCGTGGAGGGCGACTGGCGCACCCACCACAAGTTCTTCGCCGACAACCGCAGGCTCCTCAGCGAGGTCGCCGAGCTGGAGAACCGGGCGCGGCGCCGGGACATCGTGGTCGACGACGACACGCTCTTCGACTTCTACGACCAGCGCGTCCCCGAACACGTCGTGTCGGGCGCCCACTTCGACTCCTGGTGGAAGCACAAGCGGCACGAGCAGCCGGAGTTCCTGGACTTCGAGCGGGAGATGCTCATCCGGGAGTCGGCGGAGGCGGTGACGAAGGCCGACTATCCGGACTCCTGGCGGCAGGGACAACTGAAGTTCCGGGTGACGTACCAGTTCGAACCGGGCGCGGACGCCGACGGCGTCACGGTCCACGTCCCGCTCCAGGTGCTCAACCAGGTCACCGACGAGGGCTTCGACTGGCAGATCCCCGGCCTGCGCGAGGAGGTCGTGACGGAGCTGATCCGCTCCCTGCCGAAGCCGATCCGCCGCAACTACGTGCCCGCCCCGAACTACGCGAGGGCGTTCCTGGAGAGGGCCGTGCCCTTGCAGGAGCCGCTGACCGTGACGATGGCGCGCGAGCTGAAGCGCATGGTCGGCGTCCCCTTCGAGGCGGAGGACTTCGACTGGTCGAAGGTCCCCGAGCATCTGAAGATCACGTTCCGGATCGTCGACGAGCGGCGCCGCAAGCTCGCCGAGGACAAGGACCTGGAGACGCTGAGGCTCCAGCTGAAGCCGAAGGCACGCAAGGCCCTGTCGCAGGCGGCCGCGGCGACCGCGTCCCGCGAGGGCGGGGAGTCCCTGGAGCGCAAGGGGCTGACCGACTGGACGATCGGCACGCTGACCCGGGTCTTCGAGACCCGCCGGGCCGGCCAGCCGGTGAAGGCGTACCCGGCGCTGGTGGACGACGGCGACACGGTGTCCGTACGGCTCTTCGACACGGAGGCCGAGCAGGCGGAGGCCATGTGGCAGGGCACCCGGCGCCTGATCCTGCGGAACATCCCGGTGAACCCGGCGAAGTTCGCCTCGGACAAGCTGACGAACGCCCAGAAGCTCGCCCTGTCGGCGAACCCGCACGGCTCCGTCCAGGCCCTCTTCGACGACTGCGCGACGGCCGCGGCGGACAAGCTGATCGCGGACTTCGGCGGGCCGGTGTGGGACGAGGCGTCGTACCGGAAGCTGTACGACAAGGTCCGCGCGGAGATCGTGGACACGACGGTCCGTACGGTCGCGCAGGTGCAGCAGGTCCTCGCGGCCTGGCAGGCCACCGAACGCCGGCTGAAGGCCGTGCGGAGCACGGCGCTGCTCGCGAACCTGACGGACGTCCGCGGACAGCTGGACGCCCTCGTGAAGCCGGGCTTCGTGACCTGGGCCGGCATACGCCGCCTGCCCGACCTGGTGCGCTACCTGGTGGCCGCGGACCGGCGGCTCCAGCAGATGCCGACGGGCGCCCAGCGGGACACCACGCGCATGGAGAAGGTCCACGAGATGCAGGACGAGTACGCCTGGCTCCTGGAACAGCTCCCGAAGGGCCGCCCCGTCCCGCAGGCCGTCCTGGACATCCGCTGGATGCTGGAGGAGCTGAGGGTCAGCTATTTCGCCCACGCGCTCGGCACCGCGTACCCCGTCTCCGACAAGCGGATCGTGAAGGCGATCGACGCGATCGTGGCGTAGTCGCACGTGTACAGGGGGTGAGTTCGACCAGGCGGCCCCGCCTCCTGTACAGTCTCATCTCGCAGCGCAACGCACTGAGCAAGGCGCCGCGAAACCTGGTCCTGTGGAGCAGTTTGGAGTGCTCGCCACCCTGTCAAGGTGGAGGCCGCGGGTTCAAATCCCGTCAGGACCGCATCAAGGAAGGCCCCCGTCCCGCTCGGACGGGGGCCTTCGGCATGCGGGGGTCCGCGCCCGCGGCGGCAGTCGCGATCAGACGCAGCACATCCCATCAGGAGCGCGCCGCGAAGGGCCCGAGAGGGGCCCTGCTTCTGTTGCGGCCGCCGGTGTCCGTTCCGCCCGTTCCCTTGACGGCGTCACATTCCCTCGGTACCCAGAAGACAGGGCCTGCTTTCCCGCTGTGGCCCCTGGAGGTGGGTATGGGGGCATCGGCCAGGCACGAGACGCGGGCGCTGTTGAGGGCGCATCTGGCGGCCGCGTCGCCCTACCGGCACCTCACCCGCCACTGTCCCGTCTGCCATCACCTCCTGCGGCTGGCGATGGACGCCGGCTCGCGGGGACAGGAGGCCGAGGACGGGGACGTCGCCGACGAGGACATCGACGGTGCCGACGGTGTCGAGGATCTTGAGGGGGTCCGGGACGAAAGTCCTCGGCTCGCGTGACCGACGCCGGTCCCAACACCCCACCGCGCGTGGGACGCTGGAGCACGACGTTCCAATAGCGCACACACGCCATCGGCAACAACTACCCGGGCGTGTGACGGGAGTCACCGCATGAGTTTTCAAAAGGGCGGTACTTACCCCTGACCTACAACAGGTCAATTTAATATGTGCAATTGCACCTGTCCCCGAGGTCCTGCACAGCGGTTCCGACAGCCCTCCCCAGACTCCGACAAGGCCGCTCACAGGACCGCCCCCGGAGCTCCGGCCAGCGCACAAAAAAGATCGCGCTGGACCCGGCGGAGTCCAGCGCGATCTACGACGCACCCTGTGTCGCTGCCAACAACGGTCTGTTCGGCTTGGGCGTGGGGTCTGTTGGGGCAGATCCCGCGTCGCTTGGAGCTACTGTTCCGGGCGCCTCGGCATGTTGGGGGACCTGCCGTTCTGCCCGGTTATGCAGTTGTTCAGGCCTCGCTGCGCTGCTGCGGGATGCCCGCGAGCAGAGCGCGGACCTCGGCCTCGCGGTAGCGGCGGTGCCCGCCGAGCGTACGGATCGAAGTGAGCTTGCCGGCCTTCGCCCACCGCGTGACCGTCTTGGGGTCGACACGGAACATGGTGGCGACCTCAGCCGGGGTCAGCAGCGGCTCGGCATCAGGGGTGCGAGCGGTCATGAGCGGCCTCCTCGGGAGAACCGAACCTTCTCGGTTCTTTCCTCTAAATTCTGCACCTTGACCCGCGTTGCCCGAAATGGTGGACGCGAGTCGAGTCGGTTATAGGACGAACGGCTTGTCCTCGGCACTACAACTACACCATCTGTCCAGCCGCGTCGGCCAAACCGATGGAATTGCCCTCCCAGGTGTTCATCAGCGACGGAAGCCGATGGACCATGCCATAGCGGACAGTCACGCCACTGTGACGATCAGTCACAGGACGATCAGGAGTCACCAGACCCCCCAAAGCGTGCAATGCGGAGAATCCACCCATAATGGAGCACAGTTGGGCGGAAGGAGCCTTCCCCGGGCCCCTTGTCCTATTTTGGCATGAGGAGGGGCAAGAGACGCAAGGGCCCTGTACGTGCGGTCCATCACGCTTCAGTCATCCTTGACACAAACGCCCGGATCGGGACCAACATCCCGTCACCTGGTCAAGTTCGGTAGACCGTATGCCGTTCGGGGGTGTTGTGGAGCGTGACGTGCGTCACCCGTCCGGCTCCTCAGTTCGCGGAGCGCCGGTCCCGTACCGAGCGCCAGCGTTCCACGAGCCGCGCGTACGCCTCGCCGGCCGCCGTCCCGTCGCCCCGGCGCAGCGCCTCGATGCCGTCGGCCACGTCCGCCGCCGAGTGATCGCCCTCCAGCTCCCCCGCCGGCAGGACGTGCACGAGGCCGCCGTAGTCCAGCTCCACCACCGAGCGCGGGTGGAACTCCTCCAGCCAGCGGCCGACGTCCACCAGGCCGTCGATCAGCGGGCCCTCCTCGACGGTGTCCTTCAGCGTGCGCAGCGCCCGCGCCACCCGGCGCCGGGACTGCACCATCGGTGTGCGGTAGCGCAGTAGCGGGGGCACGTCGGCGGTGCCCTTCTCGTAGCGCCGCTCCTCGTCGGAGACCAGCACGAACCAGTTCAGCGGCACCTGCCAGGTCGCCGTGCGGATCCACGGCCGGGCGTCGGGGTTGCGGGCGAGCCAGCGCTCGTAGTCCTGGGCGGCCTGGTGGCGCACCAGGGGCGGCAGCACCGCGTCCAGCACCGGCGCGGGCAGTTCGTCCGCCAGCTCGCCGAGCGCCTGCCAGCCGCGCAGCCGGGTGCGCCAGGGACACACGCAGACCACCCCGTCGACCTCCAGCACGAAGGCGTCGCTGCTCTCGTGCACCGGCACCGCGACCGGCGGCGTGGGCAGCAAGTCGGCGAGGGAGCGCCGCAGTTCGTCCTGGTACGAGGGGCGGTCGGGGCGGCGGGCGTAGCGGGCCCAGTGGCCGCGCTCCGGCTCCGGGAAGGCGCCCAGCGGCTCGTACACGCGCAGGTACGCGGCATAGGGGACGACCACGGAGGACACCTTCGGCACGCCTGCTCCCTCCCCACCGGGCCCGGCTCGAAAACCGCTGCAAAACCACTGCAAATCGTCCCACGGACATGCGTGCACGAGAGGCCCGCGAGAGTGATCCTGAACACTGCGCAGATGGTGGTCGTACCGAAGCTCTACGCTCAGGGCACGGCGCCCCGCCACCTGTACGGGGTTCCGCCCCACTCGCCGCTATGTACACAGGAGTCACCACAGTGACCGACGTAACCGGCGCGTCTGCTGATGTCCTGCACACCCTGTTCCACTCGGACCAGGGCGGCCATGAGCAGGTCGTGCTCTGCCAGGACCGCGCCAGCGGCCTCAAGGCCGTGATCGCCATCCACTCCACCGCCCTGGGTCCGGCCCTCGGCGGGACGCGCTTCTACCCCTACGCCACCGAGGCCGAGGCCGTCGCCGACGCCCTCAACCTCGCGCGCGGCATGTCGTACAAGAACGCCATGGCCGGCCTCGACCACGGCGGGGGCAAGGCCGTGATCATCGGCCACCCGGAGCGCGACAAGACCGAGGAGCTGCTCCTCGCCTACGGCCGCATGGTCGCCTCGCTCGGCGGGCGCTACGTCACCGCGTGCGACGTCGGCACGTACGTCGCCGACATGGACGTCGTGGCCCGTGAGTGCGCCTGGACCACCGGCCGCTCCCCCGAGAACGGCGGCGCCGGCGACTCCTCCGTGCTCACCGCCTTCGGCGTCTACCAGGGCATGCGTGCCTCCGCGCAGCACCTGTGGGGCGACCCCTCGCTGCGCGGCCGCAAGGTCGGCGTCGCCGGCGTCGGCAAGGTCGGCCACCACCTGGTCCAGCACCTGCGGAACGAGGGCGCCGAGGTCGTGATCACGGACGTGCGCGCGGACGCCGTCCAGCGGATCCTCGACCAGTACCCCGAGGGCGTGTCGGCCGTCGCGGACACCGAGGAGCTGATCCGGGCGGAGGGGCTGGACGTCTACGCCCCCTGCGCGCTCGGCGGCGCCCTGAACGACGCCTCCGTCCCCGTGCTCACCGCGAAGGTGGTGTGCGGCGCGGCCAACAACCAGCTCGCGCACCCGGGTGTGGAGAAGGACCTCGCGGACCGCGGGATCCTCTACGCCCCGGACTACGTGGTGAACGCCGGCGGGGTCATCCAGGTCGCCGACGAACTGCACGGGTTCGACTTCGACCGGTGCAAGGCGAAGGCGTCGAAGATCTTCGACACCACGCTGGCCATATTCGCACGTGCGAAGGCTGATGGCATTCCGCCGGCCGCCGCGGCCGACCGTATCGCCGAGCACCGGATGGCCGAGGCCCGCGCGGGACACGTCGCACACTGACTCGTTCGCACACATGAGCGGTACCCGTCGGCGGGAACTTGGAGAGAACTCTCACTTCCCCCGGCGGGTCGTTCCCCGATAAGTGGTTAAAATCGCCACTGACCAGCGAGGACAGGGCGCCTCGAAGGTCCTGTGCACACGCGCGTGGTGCGGGCGACGTACCGTATGGGCGCGGGCTCAGGTACCGTGGAAGCCCTACGGACCGGCCTCTCTACTGAGAGTCCGTTCCAGATCATGAACGCGTGTCAGACTCTGGGGCCGTCGAGCCCCTGTCACCGAGGGGGTCGAGCCATGGGGCGCGGCCGGGCCAAGGCCAAGCAGACAAAGGTCGCCCGCCAGCTGAAGTACAACAGCGGTGGGACTGATCTGTCACGTCTGGCCAGTGAACTGGGCGCATCGACTTCGAGCCAGCCGCCGAACGGCGAGCCGTTCGAGGACGATGAGAACGACGAGGACGATCTCTACTCTCGTTACGCGGACCTCTACGAGGACGACGACGAGGAAGAGGACGACAAGGATCCTCACCAACAGCACCGTCGCGGCGCTTGACCTTGCAGTGACCAGTCCGGTCGGTGGCAGAGCCACCGACCGGTTTCTGTGCTGTCCGCACGGTCACCGCCCGCCGGATCCGGTCAGGATCAGGCGGAGTAGTCCCCGACCAGCTCGGCGCCGGCCGTCCTCGCGCCGCGCTCGGTGATCTCGCCGGCCACCCAGGCGTCGACCCCGCGGTCGGCCAGGGTCGCGAGGGCCACCTCGGTGGACTCCTGCGGGACGATCGCCATCATGCCGACGCCCATGTTGAGGGTCTTCTCCAGCTCCAGGCGTTCGACATTGCCGGTGCGCCCGACGAGGTCGAAGATCGCGCCCGGGGTCCAGGTGGAGCGGTCGACCGTGGCGTGCAGGTGGTCAGGGATCACGCGGGCCAGGTTGGCCGCGAGACCGCCGCCGGTGATGTGCGAGAACGCGTGCACCTCGGTGGTGCGCAGCAGGGCCAGGCAGTCCAGCGAGTAGATCTTCGTGGGCTCCAGCAGCTCCTCGCCGAGGGTGCGGCCGAGCTCGGCGACCTCCGCCTCCAGGGCGAGACCGGCGCGGTCCAGCAGAACGTGGCGGACCAGGGAGTACCCGTTCGAGTGAAGCCCGGAGGACGCCATGGCGATCACCGCGTCACCGGTACGGATGCGATCCGCGCCGAGCAGCCGGTCGGCCTCCACCACACCCGTACCGGCGCCGGCGACGTCGAAGTCGTCCGCGCCCAGCAGCCCCGGGTGTTCGGCCGTCTCGCCGCCCACCAGGGCGCACCCGGCGAGCACACAGCCCTCCGCGATGCCCTTCACGATGGCCGCGACGCGCTCGGGGTGGACCTTGCCGACGCAGATGTAGTCCGTCATGAACAGCGGCTCGGCACCGCACACCACGATGTCGTCCATGACCATGGCGACCAGGTCGTGGCCGATGGTGTCGTAGACGCCCAGCCGGCGCGCGATGTCGACCTTCGTGCCGACGCCGTCCGTGGCGGAGGCGAGCAGGGGGCGCTCGTAGCGCTTGAGGGCGGAGGCGTCGAAGAGGCCGGCGAAGCCGCCGAGGCCGCCGAGGACCTCGGGGCGCTGCGTCTTCTTCACCCACTCCTTCATCAGCTCGACGGCGCGGTCGCCCGCCTCGATGTCGACACCGGCAGCCGCGTAGGAAGCACCGGACTGGCTCTCAGACATTGCCTGGGATCTTTCGGGTTGATGACGGGGCTGATGACGGGCTTACGGACGACGGATCGCGTCGGCCGCGGCCGTGGCGGCGGGCCCGGCGGCCAGCTCGGTCTCCAGGAGCTGCTTGCCGAGCAGCTCGGGGTCCGGCAGCTCCATCGGGTACTCGCCGTCGAAGCAGGCGCGGCACAGGTTCGGCTTGGCGATGGTGGTCGCCTCGATCATGCCGTCGATGGAGATGTACGCGAGCGAGTCGGCGCCGAGGCTGGTGCCGATCTCCTCGATGGTCATCCCGTTGGCGATCAGCTCCGCGCGCGTGGCGAAGTCGATGCCGAAGAAGCAGGGCCACTTCACGGGCGGCGAGGAGATCCGGATGTGGACCTCGGCGGCGCCGGCCTCGCGGAGCATGCGGACCAGGGCGCGCTGGGTGTTGCCGCGCACGATCGAGTCGTCGACGACGACCAGCCGCTTGCCCTTGATGACTTCCTTCAGCGGGTTCAGCTTCAGGCGGATGCCCAGCTGGCGGATGGTCTGCGAGGGCTGGATGAAGGTCCGGCCGACGTAGGCGTTCTTCACCAGGCCGTTGCCGAAGGGGATGCCGGAGGCCTCCGCGTAGCCGACGGCGGCCGGGGTGCCGGACTCCGGGGTCGCTATGACGAGGTCGGCCTCGACGGGCGCTTCCTTGGCGAGCCGGCGTCCCATCTCCACGCGGGAGAGGTACACGTTCCGGCCGGCGATGTCCGTGTCCGGGCGGGCCAGGTACACGTACTCGAAGACACAGCCCTTGGGCTTTGCTTCCGCGAAGCGTGAGGCGCGCAGACCGTTCTCGTCGATGGCGACGAACTCGCCCGGCTCGATCTCCCGCACGAAGCTCGCGCCGGTGATGTCGAGGGCGGCGGTCTCCGAGGCGACCACCCAGCCGCGCTCCAGCCGGCCGAGGACCAGCGGGCGGATGCCCTGCGGGTCGCGGGCGGCGTAGAGGGTGCCCTCGTCCATGAAGACGAGGGAGAAGGCACCGCGCACCTTCGGGAGCACCGCGTGGGCGGCCTCCTCGATGGTCAGCGGCTTGCCGTCCTCGTCGACCTGGGCGGCGAGCAGCGCCGTCAGCAGGTCGGTGTCGTTGGTGGCCGCGACCCGGGTGGAGCGGCTGTTGTTGTCGTTCGGCAGCTCGGCGACCATCTCGGCGAGCTGCGCCGTGTTGACCAGGTTGCCGTTGTGGCCGAGCGCGATGGAGCCGTGCGCGGTGGCACGGAACGTCGGCTGGGCGTTCTCCCACACGGACGCGCCGGTGGTCGAGTAGCGGGCGTGTCCGACCGCGATATGACCCTGGAGCGAACCGAGCGAGGTTTCGTCGAAGACCTGGGAGACGAGGCCCATGTCCTTGAAGACGAGGATCTGGGAGCCGTTGCTGACCGCGATTCCCGCGGATTCCTGACCCCGGTGCTGGAGGGCGTAGAGCCCGAAGTACGTGAGCTTTGCGACCTCTTCGCCCGGAGCCCAGACACCGAAGACGCCGCAAGCGTCCTGGGGGCCCTTCTCGCCGGGAAGCAGATCGTGATTGAGTCGACCGTCACCACGTGGCACGGCACCGAGTGTAGGCGAGGTCGACCACTGGTCCGAATTGGGGATACGCGACCGTAACGGGTCACGGTGCACCTATCGCCTTGTCGGTTTTCTGATTTACGCAGGTCAGCGAGGGAACGTCGGCCGCTTTTGCCGTATGCGCGAGTGAGGTGTCGCACATCATCCGAGGGCGTGACGGCTGAGGCGGATGAGGTCGCCGTTGCCGTCGGTGAGCGTGAGGCTCCCGTCATCGGCCCTGGCGACGAGCGTGCCGGTGGTGAGGGCGCCGGCCAGGGCGCGCTCGAACTCCATGCGGTCCGGGGTGCAGGCCATCCGGGTCGTGCGCAGGCCGCCGAGGGTGATCCGGTCGCCCTGCACGGTGGCCCGGGCGCTGAACCGGTTGCAGCCGAGGTTGCCCGCGGCCCGGCCGTCCGCGTCGATGCGCAGCCGGGCGGCGGCGGGCGCGGACCGGGTCCTGCCGCCGACGGTGAGGGAGTCGACCCGCCAGTCGACCCCGGTGACCGGCTGCCGGGACATCGGCGGCCGAGACTGCCGGGACGTCGGCTGCCGGGAACTCGGCTGCTGAGGGCCCGGCTGCTGGGAACTCACCGCATCACTGTCCGCCTTTCCGGCGCCGCAGGCCACCGTGAGCGGGACGAGCGCGGCGGCGGCGGTCAGGATCATGCGCTGCTTGTACCGGTTCATGGTGATTCGACGCCGGACCGGTCGCGTCGGTTCCGCTACGACATCAGCGGCAGCAGACCCCCGATGTCCGCCCGCTCCCCGCTCGCGCTCACCACGGCCTCCGCCAGGGCGTCCCGCCAGCCCACGCGGCCGGTGGCGAGACGGATCCAGGTCAGTGGGTCGGTCTCCACGACGTTCGGCGGGGTGCCACGGGTGTGCCGCGGGCCCTCGACGCACTGCACGACGGCGTACGGCGGCACGCGCACCTCGGTGGAGGCGCCGGGCGCCTTCGCGGCGAGGGCGTCGGCGAGCAGCCGGGTGGCGGCGGCCAGGGCCTGGCGGTCGTACGGCACGTCCAGGCCGGGCACGGCGGCGTTGAGGTCGTCGGTGTGGACGACGAGTTCGACGGCGCGGGTGACGAGGTAGTCGTCCAGAGACAGCGCGCCCGCGTTGGTCGCGAGCAGCCGGCTGCCGGGGTGTTCGGCGAGCAGCGTGCGCAAGGACGCGTCGACATCGGCGAGATAGGCGTCGAGGTCGGGATGTTCGGCGGCGAGGCCCCTGGTGAACGCGTCGATGGCGGGGGCACTGGCCGCGGTGGCGAAGGGCCACTGCACGACCGTCACGTCCTGCCGGGGCGGGGCCGGGTGGTCGAGGGCGCGGTGCACGGCGGTGGCCGCCATGCCGATGTGCGCGATCAGGTCCCGTACGGTCCACCCGTCGAGCCGGGTGGGCAGGGCGAGTTGCCCGGGGGCGAGACCGCGGGCCGCCTCCCGCACGTGTCCGAGCTGGCCGAGGACGGCGGCGCGGGTCCTGGCGGAGTCGTAGGTGCGGGCGCGCTTCTGGGCGGGAGGCATGGCGGTGAGCCTATGCCGTGCCCGCCCACGATTCATTCACATTCTTTCTAGAGCGTTTTTCTAGAATGACATTTCAGTCGGCTCTAGGCTGGCCGCCATGACACCACGCTTCACCACCACGCCCCGGTTAGTCCGTCGGTCCGTGCTGAAGGCCGGACTGGGCATGGGCATCGCCCTGTCCGGCACGGGACTCGTCACCGCCGCTCCCGCCACGGCCGCTGCCGCCGGGCAGAACGGCACCCCACTGTGCGACAACCCCGGTGACTCGGCGAGCGGGCAGGGACTCGGCTCCGGTGACCTCTGCATCCCGTACCACCGGGAACACGACGACACCTGGGGCTACGTCTTCGGCGACTCGTGGCGCGGCATCCAGCAGACCGGCGAGTACATCGGCTCCCCGGTGATCCTGAACCAGGACCGCTTCGACGCCTCCGGCGCCGCCCCGGTCTCCTTCACCTGGGCCATGCCGACCGGCGGCCGGGCGGGCCAGCTGTTCGACTACACGCACCGCGCGGACAACGGGTACGGCTTCGAGATCAGCCGGATCCCCAACGACTGCATCGAGTTCGGCGGCCGCACCTACCTCCAGTACACCTCGGTCTACACCTGGGGCGGTCCGGACGACCCGCCGTGGGTGGACGGACACGACGGCTCCCTGATGTCGGGGGTCGCCTACTCCGACGACTACGGCGTGACCTGGACCGACTACGACTACCACTGGGACGGCGACCACCGGGGCGTCAACCAGAACATGTACGGCATGTGGTCGTTCGCGGGCGTCGCCCCCGACGGCTGGCTGTACATCTACTCCAAGCGCTGGAACGGCACGCACAGGAACTCGGCCGACGGCGGGGCGATCCAGCTGTTCCGGTACCGCCCCGACGACTTCCGCGCGGGCCGCTTCGACCTGCAGCAGAACTGGGCCTACGTGAACGGCTCCTGGACCTGGACCGACGCCTCGACCCCGCCCTCGGTGATCCTCTCCGGGAACAACACCGGTGAGTTCTCGGTCAAGCGGATCGGCGACACGTACTGCATGAGCTACTTCGACGTGGTCCTGGGCACGATCTTCACGCGCAACGCGTCCCGCCCGGACGCCCCGTGGAGCGTGCCGGTCCCTCGGATCACCGGCCTGCAGGTGCCGAACCTCTACGGCGGCTACATCCATCCCGGCAGCGCGGGCGCGAACTCGCTGACGCTGATCGTGTCGCAGTGGAACGGCACGCAGAACGCCCCGCCCTACTGGGTGCGGCAGTTCGACGGCATCCCCGCGTGAACACCCCCGCGTGAGCACGCCCGTCCGGGCCCGGTCGCAGGGGAGCCGGGCCCGGACGGGCGACGCGGGGTCTACGCCAGCAGCGCCGGGATCGTCTCCTCGTGCGCCGTGCGCAGTTCGGCCAGCGACAGCTCGAACTCGCCCTGGATCTCCACCGATTCCCCGTCCACGACACCGATGCGCGTGGCCGGCAGACCCCGGGCGCCGCACATGTCGTTGAAGCGGACCTCCTCCGAGCGCGGGACGGCCACGACGGCGCGGCCGGCCGACTCGGAGAACAGGAAGGTGAAGGCGTCCAGGCCGTCGGGTACGACCAGTCGCGCGCCCTTGCCGCCCAGCAGGGCGGACTCGACCACGGCCTGGACCAGACCGCCGTCGGACAGGTCGTGCGCGGAGTCGATCATGCCGTCGCGGGAGGCGGAGATCAGGATCTCGCCCAGCAGCCGCTCACGCTCCAGGTCGACCTGCGGGGGCAGACCGCCGAGGTGGTCGTGGACCACCTGGGACCAGGCAGAGCCGCCGAACTCCTCGCGGGTGTCGCCGAGGAGGTAGATCAGCTGGCCCTCCTCCTGGAAGGCGACCGGGGTGCGGCGGGCCACGTCGTCGATCACGCCGAGGACGGCGACGACCGGCGTCGGGTGGATGGCCGCCTCGCCCGTCTGGTTGTAGAGCGAGACGTTGCCGCCGGTCACGGGCGTGCCCAGCTGCTTGCAGCCGTCCGCCAGACCGCGCACGGCCTCCGCGAACTGCCACATCACCGCCGGGTCCTCGGGCGAGCCGAAGTTCAGGCAGTCGGAGACGGCCAGCGGCTTGGCACCCGTGGTGGCGACGTTCCGGTACGCCTCGGCCAGCGCCAGCTGCGCGCCCGTGTACGGGTCGAGCTTGGCGTAGCGGCCGTTGCCGTCGGTGGCGATGGCGACACCGAGGCCGCTCTCCTCGTCCACCCGGATCATGCCCGAGTCCTCGGGCTGGGCCAGCACCGTGTTGCCCTGCACGAAGTGGTCGTACTGCTGGGTGATCCACTTCTTGGAGGCCTGGTTCGGGGACGCGACCAGCTTCAGGACCTGGGCCTTCAGCTCGTCCGACGTGGCGGGCCGGGGCAGCTTGTTCGCGTCGTCGGCCTGAAGGGCGTCCTGCCAGTCCGGGCGGGCGTACGGGCGCTCGTAGACCGGGCCGTCGTGCGCGACCGTGCGCGGGTCGACGTCCACGATCTTGCCGCCGTGCCAGAAGATCTCCAGCCGGTCGCCGTCGGTCACCTCACCGATGACGGTGGCGATGACGTCCCACTTCTCGCAGATCTCCAGGAAGCGGTCGACCTTCTCCGGCTCGACCACTGCGCACATGCGTTCCTGCGACTCGCTCATGAGGATCTCCTCGGGCGAGAGCGTCGAGTCGCGCAGCGGTACGTCGTCCAGGGTGACGGTCATGCCGCCGGAGCCGTTGGAGGCCAGCTCGGACGTGGCGCAGGACAGGCCCGCCGCGCCGAGGTCCTGGATGCCGACGACCAGCTTCTCCCGGAAGGCCTCCAGGGTGCACTCGATGAGGAGCTTCTCCTGGAAGGGGTCGCCGACCTGGACGGCGGGACGCTTCGACGGCTTGGCGTCGTCGAAGGTCTCGGACGCGAGGATCGAGGCACCGCCGATGCCGTCACCACCCGTACGAGCCCCGTACAGGATGACCTTGTTGCCCGCGCCGGAGGCCTTGGCGAGGTGGATGTCCTCGTGCCGCATCACGCCGATGGCACCGGCGTTGACCAGCGGGTTTCCCTGGTAGCAGGCGTCGAAGACGACCTCGCCGCCGATGTTGGGCAGGCCCAGGCAGTTGCCGTAGCCGCCGATGCCGGCGACGACGCCCGGCAGGACGCGCTTGGTGTCGGGGTGGTCGGCCGCGCCGAAGCGCAGCGGGTCGACCACGGCGACCGGGCGGGCGCCCATCGCGATGATGTCGCGGACGATGCCGCCGACGCCCGTCGCCGCGCCCTGGTAGGGCTCGACGTAGGAGGGGTGGTTGTGCGACTCGACCTTGAAGGTGACCGCGTACCCCTGGCCGACGTCCACGACGCCCGCGTTCTCGCCGATGCCGACGAGCAGCGCGTCGCTCTCGGGCGCCTTCTCGCCGAACTGGCGCAGGTGGACCTTGGAGGACTTGTACGAGCAGTGCTCGGACCACATGACCGAGTACATGGCGAGCTCGGCGCCGGTCGGGCGGCGACCGAGGATCTCCACCACCCGCTCGTACTCGTCCTTCTTCAGGCCGAGTTCGGCCCAGGGCAGCTCGACGTCGGGGGTCGCGGCCGCGTGCTCGACCGTGTCCAGAGGCGTCCGGCTCATGCGTTGACCAGCTTCTTGAGGATCGAGGTGAAGAAGGGGAGGCCGTCGGTGCGGCCCGTGCCGATGAGCGGCTCGACGGCGTGCTCCGGGTGCGGCATCAGGCCGACGACGTTTCCGGCCTCGTTGGTGATGCCGGCGATGTCCCGCAGCGACCCGTTCGGATTGAAGTCCACGTAACGGAAGACGACCCGGCCCTCCGCCTCCAGCTTGTCGAGCGTGTACGCGTCGGCGACGTACCGGCCGTCCATGTTCTTCAGCGGGATGTGGATCTCCTGGCCCGCGCGGTAGTCACCGGTCCAGGCGGTCTCCGCGTTCTCCACCCGCAGCTTCTGGTCGCGGCAGATGAAGTGGAGGTGGTCGTTGCCGAGCATCGCGCCCGGAAGGAGGTGGGCCTCGGTGAGGACCTGGAAGCCGTTGCAGATGCCGAGGACCGGCAGGCCGGCCTTCGCCTGTTCGATGACGGACTCCATCACCGGCGAGAACCGGGAGATGGCACCGGCCCTCAGATAGTCGCCGTAGGAGAAGCCGCCGGGCAGCACCACGGCGTCGACCTGGTGCAGGTCCTTGTCCTTGTGCCACAGGGCGACCGGCTCGGCGCCGGCGAGGCGGATCGCGCGCTGGGTGTCCCGGTCGTCCAGGCTGCCGGGGAAAGTGACGACGCCAATACGAGCGGTCACTTCGCCGCCTCCCCGACTTCCGCGGCCTCTTCCACCTTGACGGTGAAGTCCTCGATCACGGTGTTGGCGAGGAAGGATTCCGCAAGATCGTGGATGCGGGCGAGCGCGGCCTCGTCGACCGGCCCGTCAACTTCCAGTTCGAAACGCTTTCCCTGACGTACGTCCGAGACCCCTTCGAAACCCAGGCGCGGCAGCGCACGCTGGACCGCCTGGCCCTGGGGGTCGAGGATCTCCGGCTTGAGCATGACGTCGACGACGACGCGTGCCACTGGCACTCCCGGTGTGTGGTGCTGAGCAGGTTCCTTCAGACTACCCGCACAAAATTTCTACGCGAGTAGAGTTGGAGGAAAGTACGTGAGGCGCATCACGATCGGGTGTCGAAGCCGTGCGGTCGCGAAAAGTTCTGGGAAAGTTCCACAGTCCGCCCGGTCCGCCTATTGCACTGGGACACGCAGACGGATTTAGTCGGGCTTCACTTTGCATTGCCGGGCACTGTACAAATGAATTGGCAATAGCCGATACTCGGCATGTCATCGGCGTTGAGCTGTTATGACGTGCCGCACGAAGGGACCGATATTCGTGGCGCAAAAGGTCGTGGTCACGCTCTTTGACGACATCGACGGCTCGGAAGCGGCGGAAACGATCGCCTTCGGACTCGACGGCAAGTCGTACGAGATCGACCTCAACGCATCCAACGCCAAGAAACTGCGCAAGGCGCTCGCGCCCTACGTCGAGGCCGGCCGCAAGCGGTCGCGGTCCGGCAAGGCGTACAAGCAGACGGAGGTCGCCCCCGACCCGGCGGCCGTCCGCGCCTGGGCCCAGGCCAACAAGATGGACGTACCGGCCCGCGGGCGCATCCCCAAGAAGGTGTACGAGGCCTTCAGCGCCGCGCAGTGAGCCCGCGAAGGGGCAGCCCCCAGGGTCCGTCAGCGGGCCCTGGGGGCTGTGCACTTGGGCGGCGGCGGGCCGCCATGGGGGCTCGGGGGAGCCGACTTGCGCAACCCCCCCATTGATCAGCTAATGTCTGGAGCACGCCGAGGGGCGAGGCCGAAAGGCCGGAACCCCGAGGATCTTGCGGGTGTAGTTCAGTAGTAGAACATCCCCCTTCCAGGGGGAAGGCGCAGTGTGCGATTCCTGTCACCCGCTCTGGCACCGGTCACGACCACTCTTGTGGATCAGGTAGGCTGGTGCTCGCACCGATCGGTGGGAGCCGGTCGGGGGCAGTGCGGACGTAGCTCAGTTGGTAGAGCGCAACCTTGCCAAGGTTGAGGTCGCGAGTTCGAGCCTCGTCGTCCGCTCGGGAATGAGACCCCGGTCCTTCTGGACCGGGGTCTTTTCGTTGCCCGCCGATCTGCCTTCTGACATTTGTCATGCGGGGTGATGACACCGCGCACTGCCGAACCGCTGCGGCCGCCGGGACGCTGAGGGCATGGACTACGACGAACACGAGCACGTGATTGAGGTCGCCGATCTCACACGCGTCTACGGGGGCGGGTTCGAGGCCGTACGCGGAATCTCCTTCTCCGTGGCACGCGGGGAGATCTTCGCCCTGCTGGGGACCAACGGCGCGGGCAAGACCTCGACGGTCGAACTGCTGGAAGGACTCGCGGCACCCGCCGCGGGCCGGATCCGGATCCTCGGCCACGATCCCTACCGCGAACGGGCCGCCGTACGTCCGCGCACCGGGGTGATGCTCCAGGAGGGCGGCTTCCCGGCCGAGCTGACCGTCGCCGAGACCGCCCGCATGTGGGCCGGGTGCACGAGCGGGGCCCGGCCGGAGGCCGAGGTGCTGGCGCTTGTCGGGCTCACCGACAAGCACGCGGTGCGGGTCAAGCAGCTCTCCGGCGGTGAGCGCAGGCGGCTGGACCTCGCGCTGGCGCTGCTCAACGACCCCGAGGTGCTCTTCCTCGACGAGCCGACGACCGGGCTCGACGCGGAAGGGCGCCGGGACACCTGGGAGTTGGTGCGCGCACTGCGCGACGCGGGCACGACCGTGCTGCTCACCACGCACTACCTGGAGGAGGCCGAGGGCCTCGCCGACCGGCTCGCGATCCTGCACGAGGGCCGGATAGCCGTCTCCGGGACCCCGGCCGAGGTGACCGCCGGCCGGCCCTCCCGGATGTCCTTCGAGCTGCCCCAGGGCTACTTCCTCGGCGACCTGCCGCCGCTCGCCGAACTCGGCGCCAGCGGCCATGAGGTGGAGGGCAGGGTCGTACGGCTGCAGACGGCCGAACTCCAGCTGACGGCGACCCGGGTGCTGACCTGGGCCGAGCGGGCCGGAGTCGAACTGCGGGCCCTGGACGTGCGCTCCGCCTCGCTGGAGGAGGCGTTCCTCGGGATCGCGCGCGAGCAGACACAGGGACGGGCGCAGGCACAGGGGGTGGCGGTATGAGCACGCTTCAGGTCACGGGCACACCGGCACGCGGGGCGTCCCGGACGACGGCCGTAGGGCGGCTGCGGGCGCTGGGCCGGGCGGAGCTGGCGCTGCTCGCCCGCAACCGGGGTGTCGTGTTCACGGCGCTGTCCGTGCCGCTGCTGCTGCCGTTCAGCGTGCGGCCGGCGCTCGACCACGTCGACCTGAAGAAGCAGGGTCTGACCCTCGGCACGACCATGCTGACGGCCGCGATCGGCTTCTCCTTCCTCTTCGCCGTCTACACCTCCCTGGTCAACGCCTACGTCGCCCGCCGCGAGGAACTGGTCCTCAAGCGGCTGCGCACCGGCGAGCTCTCCGACGCCGAGATCCTCGCCGGCACCGCGCTGCCCGCCGTCGGCATCGGGCTCGCCCAGGCGGTCGTGGTGTCCGCCGCGTGCGCCGCGCTGCTGCACACCGGCGTGCCCAAGGCGCCGTACCTGCTGCTGCCGGGCGTGCTGGCCGGGTTCGTGATCAGTGCCGGGCTCGCCGCGCTCACCGCGGCCTTCACCCGGACCGTGGAGAGCGGGCAGGTCACCGCGCTGCCGCTGATGTTCGTGTCGATGCTCGGTTCCGGGATCATGTTCCCTGCCGAGGTCATGCCGAGGCGGCTCGCCTCCGTCTGCGAGTTGCTCCCGCTGTCCGCGCCGATCCGGCTCGTCCGGGGCGGCTGGACCGGCCAGTTGAGCGGGTACGAGGCCCTCGGCGCCCTCGGGACCGCGCTGGCCTGGGCGATCGTGGCGGTGTTTGCTGGACGTCGGTGGTTCCGCTGGGAGCCGCGGCGGTGAGGTACGGGGCGTGACGGGGGGATCCGGGGATGAGAGGGCCACGCGGCTGGTGGCGGGGCAAGAGCCGACCGCAGCAGGTGGAGACGTACACCCGCTGGTCGTTCTACTTCTTCTCCGTCGTGGAGATCACCGGCATGAGCGGGCCCCTGAGCGGGAAGATCCCGCCGTGGCTCGCGGGCTGGCTGTTCGCCATGGTCGCCGGGCACGCGGTGGTGACCACGGTGACCTCCGCCAAGGCCCTGGACTGGACCCGCGGCCGTCGGACCCGGCCGGTGCGGGCCCTGTGGACGCTGGGCACCGTCACCGTCGTCCTGGCGGGGACCGTCCTCGCGGTGCACCAGTACGGGCCGGTCGGCCGGGGCACCGGACAGGCCGTCGGCACGGTCTACGGCGGCCTGATGTCCTGGGGCGGGGGCATGCTGACGCTCGGCGTCCGCGGCCGGCGGCAGATGCTCGCGATCGTCTCCGGCTTCGCCGTCGGCGCCGGTGTGCTGTCCCTGCCGCTGGGCGCCGCCTGGCCCATCGCGGTGGTCACGGCGTTCCTGGTGTTCCTGTCCGCCGGATTCCTCGCCGTCACCTGCCTGTTCTCCGTGTGGCTGCTCGACTCCGTGTACGAGCTGGACGAGGCCCGCGAGACCCGGGCCCGGCTCGCCGTCGCCGAGGAGCGGCTGCGGTTCGGGCGGGATCTGCACGACGTCCTCGGGCGGAACCTGTCCGTGATCTCGCTGAAGAGCGAGCTGGCCGTCCAGCTCGCCCGGCGCGGGCGGCCGGAGGCGGTGGAGCAGATGATCGAGGTGCAGCGCGTCGCGCAGGAGTCCCAGCGCGAGGTGCGGGCCGTCGTCCGCGGCTACCGCGAGGCCGACCTCGGCGCCGAACTGGTGGGCGCGCAGGGCGTGTTGGCGGCCGCCGGGATCGACTGCGAGGTCGGCGACCGGACCGCGGGGCTGCCCGCCGAGGTGCAGTCGGTGCTCGGCTGGGTGGTGCGCGAGGCGACCACCAACGTGCTGCGGCACGGCGACGCGGGCCACTGCGCTCTGCGGCTGGAGATGCAGGAGGGGCGTGTGGTGCTGACGGTGGAGAACGACGGCGTGGCCGGAACCCCCCACGGGGGTGGGGGTTCCGGCCTCGCCGGGCTGCGCGAGCGGCTGGCCGCCGTCGGCGGGACGCTCCGGGCCGGGCGCGTCGGCGAGGACCGGTTCCGGCTGGCGGCCGAGGTGCCGCTGACACAGGAGACGAGAGAAGTGAGCGGAGTCACGTTGTGAGCAGTCCGGTACGGCTGTTGCTCGCCGACGACGAGCATCTGATCCGGGGCGCCCTGGCCGCGCTGCTGTCGCTGGAGGACGATCTCCTCGTCGTCGCGGAGGCGGCGACCGGACCCGAGGCCCTCGCCATGGCCCGGGCCCACACGCCCGACGTGGCCGTACTGGATCTCCAGATGCCGGGCGCCGACGGTGTGAGGGTCGCCACAACCCTGCGCGCCGAACTGCCCGGCTGCCAGGTGCTGATCGTCACCGGCCACGGCCGCCCCGGCCATCTGAAACGGGCGCTCGCGGCCGGTGTGCGCGGGTTCGTCCCGAAGACCGTCAGCGCCCAGCGGCTCGCCGAGATCATCCGCACCGTGCACGCCGGAAACCGCTACGTGGACCCGGAGTTGGCCGCCGACGCGATCTCCGCCGGGGACTCCCCGCTGACCGCGCGGGAGGCCGAGGTGCTGGAGCTGGCGGCCGACGGGGCGCCGGTCGCGGAGATCGCCGAGCGGGCCGCGCTGTCCCCCGGGACCGTGCGGAACTACCTCTCCTCGGCCGTCACCAAGCTCGGCGCCGAGAACCGTCATGCGGCAGTGCGTCTCGCACGCGAACGAGGTTGGGTATAGTTGCTCTCGCGCCACGGCGCACTGCGGACGTAGCTCAGTTGGTAGAGCGCAACCTTGCCAAGGTTGAGGTCGCGAGTTCGAGCCTCGTCGTCCGCTCCATGAAGAAGGCCCCCGGTTCTCCGGGGGCCTTTTCGCGTGACGACCGTTACGACCAGGTGTGCCCCGTCAGCCGCTCGTACGCCTCCACGTACTTCTGCCGGGTCCGCTCGACGACCTCGGCCGGCAGCGGCGGCGGGGGCTGCTCGCTCCTGCGGTCCCAGCCGGACTCCGCCGAGGTCAGCCAGTCGCGCACGAACTGCTTGTCGTACGACGGCTGGGCGCGGCCCGGCTGCCAGGTGTCGGCCGGCCAGAAGCGGGAGGAGTCCGGGGTGAGGACCTCGTCGGCGAGGACCAGGGTGTCGCCGTCGAAGCCGAACTCGAATTTGGTGTCGGCCAGGATGATCCCGCGGTCGCGGGCGATGTCCCGGGCGCGGGAGTACACGGCGAGCGTGGCCTGGCGCAGCTGGGCCGCGGTCTCGGCGCCGACCTGGCGGGCGACCTCCTCGTAGGAGACGTTCTCGTCGTGCTCGCCGACCGCGGCCTTGGCGGCCGGGGTGAAGATCGGGGCGGGCAGTTCCGAGCCGTCGACGAGGCCCTCGGGCAGGGCGAGGCCGCAGACCGTACGGGACTCGTCGTACTCCAGCAGGCCCGAGCCGGTGAGGTAGCCGCGGGCCACGCACTCGACCGGGACCATCTTCAGCTGCTTGCAGACCAGCGTGCGGCCCGCCCAGTCCGCCGGGGCGCCCGCGGGCAGCTCGGTACTGAGGACGTGGTGGGGGGCGAGGTCGCGGAGCTGGTCGAACCACCACAGGGAGAGCTGGGTGAGGACGCGGCCCTTGTCGGGGATCTCGGTGGGCAGCACCCAGTCGTAGGCGGACAAGCGGTCACTGGCGACCATCACGAGGTCGCCCGCCTCGTTCTGGTACAGCTCGCGCACCTTGCCGGTGTGCAGGTGCACCAGGCCCGGAACCTGAATCGGCTCGGGCTTTTCTACGAATCCGGACACGGTTCCTCCCCGTGGTTCTGTCCAAGTGCCTCGATTCTCCCGTATGGGGTGGTCCACCGCGTTCGGGGGGTCGGTCACGGGGTCGGCATGCCGGTCGGCCGGGTCAGTCGCGTTTGCAGATGCGGTCCAGGAGGTTCGCCGTGGCGCGCTGGATGCGGGGGTCCACATGGCCGGGGCGGTCCAGGGCCGGGGACCAGGCGAAGGTGCCGGAGGCGAAGACCCAGGCACCGGAGGGGGCGCGGTACAGGGAGGTCTCCTGGTGGCGCAGGGCGCCGTCGTTGTCGGTGTAGGGGGAGTGGGCGAGCAGGATGCGCTCGTCGCACTCGGGCAGCGGGGTGCGCGGGAAGTACCGGTCGGCCTCGCCGGCCACCAGGCCGTCGATCTCGTCGCCCTCGTGCGCGCCGGTCGCCTCCCACAGCCAGTGCCCGGCGTTGCGGACGACCAGCGGGGCGGGCTCGGGCACCCGGCCCGCGTACTGGATGCCGACGAGCTGCTGCTCGGGCCGGTCGATCTCCCGCCACAGCACCGGTTTTCCGGGGCCCTTGCGCTTGCGGCAGGTCAGCAGCCGGTCCGGGTCGCCGGACGGGGACGGGCCCAACTCGACCTGCCAGTACATGGTGTTGGCGGACAGGAAGACCAGCGAGGTGCCCCGGTCCCGGGCGTCCTCGACGGCCCGGCGCATCGCCGCCGACCAGTACTCGTCGTGGCCCGGGAAGACCAGGCCCCGGTAACGGGTGGGGTCGACGCGGCCGGCGTGCAGATCGCGGGCGTCGGCGTAGGCGAGGTCGTAGCCGTAGCGCTCGGCCCAGCGGATGAAGTCGTAGGCGTGGCCGACGTGGAGCGGGAGACCGGCGCCCGCGAAGGGGCGGTCGAAGGAGACCGTGGTCGCCGCGTCGGCCTCGCCGAGGAGGCGGCCCTTCTCGTCCCAGGCGTGGTAGAGGCTCGCGCCGGTGTGACCGTCCTCCGGGTAGAGGTTGTACGCCTGCCAGGTGATGTCGGGCAGCAGCAGGAGCAGGTCGGCGGGATGGTCGTCGCGGACCGTGAACGGCACGTGGGAGCGGTAGCCGTCGGCGGTGGTCAGGACGGCCACGTAGGCGCCGATGTGCCAGTGGACGGGCACCTGGAGGCGCCAGGAGAGCCACCAGTGGTGACAGGAGACCGTGCGGTCGGCGGTCAGCGGGGCGGGCTGGACGATGCCGGACAGCCGGGGGCTGGTGGTGATCTTGGCGGCGCCGTCGCCGCCGTAGTGGCCGATCCGGTAGATGTCGACGCTGAACTCCTGGGGCGGGTCGACCGTGATGCGGAAGTCGATCGCCTCGCCGGGCGCGACCGCGCCGGTGGAGGTGAAGCCCTTGATCTGGCGGTGCACGTCGTCGGCGGAGCGCGGGCCGCCGGGGGAGGTGCGCGGCGCGGGGACGCGCGCGGCCCCCGTGGTGTGCTGCTGGGTGGTGGCGTCGACGTACCAGGGCACGACGTGACCGGTGTCGTCGAAGTACGTCTCACTGCCGCGCAGCCAGGGCACCGGACCCTGGCCGAACGGGTCCGTGACGGCGTGCGCGAGCGCTCCGGACTCCCAGCGACGAATATGGTCCGAGGCCATGATCGCTCCCCTCCCTCAGGTCCCCCGTGTCGGCCCTGTCTCGGTGGTGCTCGCTGTGCTCGGTGTGCTCGATCGTGCTCAGTGGAGCTCGCTGTGCTCGGCCGTGCTGTCGTATGTCGCACGCCTTTGCCAGGTGCGTGGTCGCTCCCAGCACATCACATAACGCACGCGCTCGGTCACCGGTCGTCGCGAATTGACCTGAAGTGGAAGTCAGCGCTCCCATTGGACGCCCCTCGGACGAGGTCCGTCAGACGAGCCGTACGGGCTTTTCCGGACGTATTCCGGTCGCGGCCAGCCAGTCGCGCAGCGGGCCCGGGTCCCCCTCCTCGATGAGGCTGAGCACCTTGGGCGTGAGATCGGCGGCCCGCTCGCCGTCCAGCAGCAGGGAGGGACCGTCCAGCCAGTCCAGGGCCGGGGCCGCGCCGGCGGTGTCGACGGCGGCGCAGCACACCATCGCCGTGACGTGGTCGGCGAGGAGGTCGCGGCCGCTGCGCGGGGGCTGGAGCGGAAAGAGCGGCAGAGCGCCGTCGTCCCACAGCGCGCTCTCCGGGCTGCCGCCCGCGGGGCTCTCCCCGCTCGGCGCGACGGCCTCCTCCCGGGCCAGCTCCGCGCTCAGCCGGGCGGCGAGGGCGGCGCTGCGCTCCGTGCCGGCCTCGGTGTCGTCGGCCTCCGGAAGCTCGTCGGGCGCTCGGGGAGCGGCCCGGTGGGGCAGCGCGTCGGCGGGCTCGGCGAGGTGGTCCAGAACGCGGGCCAGGGTGGGGCCGCAGGGGCCGGGGGCCGCGGGGTCGACCGGGGGACGCACGCCGAGCGAGTCCAGGACGCGGTGCAGCCGGGCCGCCTCGGCGCGCCAGGTGCGGTCCACGACCTCCTCCGGATACGCCTGCCAGTCCACCGGCGCCCAGTCGGGGCCGGGCTCGGCGGGACCGCCGTGGAAGAGACGGGCGGCGAGCAGCGAGGCGGCCTCGTCCACCGTGCCGGGCTCCTCCAGCAGGTCGCAGGCGGGGCGCTCGCCGAGCCGGGAGGCGAAGCCCTCGGCCAGCCGGTCGCGCCGGGACAGCTCGGTGAGCGCCGCGACCACGCCCGCGTCCAGCCGGGCGGGCCAGCGGCCCATGCGCCAGGCGGGCAGCGCGACCCGGGTCAGCAGCCGGTCCCAGCCCGCGTAGGCGAGGCCGACCTGCTCCTGGGCGACGATCCTGAGGCCGTAGTCGACCGCCTGGGCGCGCTCGGCCGCGGCTGCCGCGACCCCGCGCTCCATCTGCGTCGCGTGCTCCCGGCAGCCGCTCAGCAGCAGCCGGGCCACCCAGCCGAGCGCCGCGCACGCCGGCCGGGCCAGCGGGCCGCGGCCGGGCGCCGAGGCGACCGCGAGCGCCGCGTCGAGCCCGCGTACGAAGCGGCGGGCGGCCGCTATGTCGGGGTGCGCCGAAGGGCCCGTACCGGCGACGACCGGCGCGAGGACCGCGCGCAGCTCCCCGACGCGCATCCACCACAGGAACGGGGAGCCGATCACGAGGACCGGTGCGACCGGCGTACGGCGCTGGGGCGGGGAGCCGGGGGGTCCGCCTATCTCGTCGGGCGCGGAGCGGGCCGGCGGGCCGTGCGCCGCGTGCGTGCGGTCCTCCAGCCAGCTGTCGCAGTCCGGGGTGAGCGCGACGGCCGAGGGGGCCGGCACGTCCAGCCGGTCGGCGAGGTCGCGCACCAGCCGGTACAGATCCGGGGCGGACGTCTCCGGGATCGCCACCGTGGGCGTCATGGCGGGGCGGGCGCGGGCCACGACCAGGGCGATGCCGGCGGCGGCCACCAGCACCAGCAGGGCGAGCGCGCTCACCGCCACCCGGGCGGCGTCCCAGCCGGGGCCGACCAGGTGGCCCGTGGAGCCGCCGGTCAGCAGGATCACCGCGGCGCCCGCGGGCAGCAGGGCCGCGGCCAGTGCCCGGCCCCGGACCCGCAGGACCGCCAGGGCCCGGGAGCGCGCGGCCTGCGCGCCCACTTCCACACCGATTCCGCTCACGTGCCGACCTCACCCCCTCGCTGCCGTTGCCGTGCTTGCCTGGTGGTGCTCACTCCCCCACTGTGGCACCCGCCACTGACATCGCAATGCCGGTGGGCCAAGTGCCGGAACGCTTGCGCGGCACCCTAGTTGGGGCCCCGGCCCCCGTCAGCCGTATAGACGATTGCTCACTCGATGGAATGGCTTTGGTCAGAGGTGGGTGACAGACAGCAAAGATCAGGCCCCGGATCGTGGATCCGGGGCCCGGGTGCGGTCCTGCGGGTGAGCAGGCGGACGGCCGACCAGGTCAGGCGCGGGCCGCCGCGGCTTCGCGCGCCGCCTTCGCGGCGATGTCGGTGCGGTGCTGGGAGCCGTCGAGCCCGATGCGGCCCACCGCCCGGTACGCGCGCTCGCGCGCCTCGGACAGGTCCCCGCCGACGGCCGTGACGGACAGCACGCGCCCGCCCGCGCTCACCACGGCGTCGCCGTCCCGCCTGGTCCCGGCGTGCAGCACGTACGCGTGCGGGGCGTCCTCGGCGGCCACCTCGGCCAGGCCGGTGATCGGGTCGCCGGTGCGGGGCGTGCCCGGGTAGTTGTGCGAGGCGACGACGACGGTCACGGCGGCGTCCTCGCTCCAGCGCAGCGGCGCCAGATCGGCGAGCGTGCCGTTCGCGGCGGCGAGCAGGACACCGGCCAGCGGCGTCTTCAGCCGGGCCAGCACGACCTGGGTCTCCGGGTCGCCGAAACGGGCGTTGAACTCGATGACCCGGACGCCGCGGCTCGTGATCGCGAGCCCGGCGTAGAGCAGACCGGAGAACGGCGTGCCGCGGCGGCGCAGTTCGTCCACGGTCGGCTGCAGGACCGTCTCCAGCACCTCCTCGACCAGCTTCGGGTCGGCCCAGGGCAGCGGCGAGTACGCGCCCATGCCGCCGGTGTTGGGGCCCTCGTCGCCGTCGAGCGCGCGCTTGAAGTCCTGGGCGGGCTGGAGCGGTACGACGGTCTCTCCGTCGGTGATCGCGAAGAGGGAGACCTCGGGGCCGTCGAGGAACTCCTCGATGACGACCTGCTCGCAGCCGGCGGCGTGCGCCGTCGCCTGCTCGACGTCCTCGGTGACGACGACGCCCTTGCCGGCGGCCAGGCCGTCGTCCTTGACGACGTAGGGGGCGCCGAAGGCGTCGAGGGCCTCGGCGACCTCCTCGGCGGTCGTGCAGACGTAGGAGCGGGCGGTCGGCACCCCGGCCGCCGCCATGACGTCCTTGGCGAAGGCCTTGGACCCCTCCAGTCGCGCGGCCTCCTTCGAGGGACCGAAGACGGGGATGCCCGCCTCCCGGACGGCGTCGGCGACCCCGGCGACCAGCGGGGCCTCCGGGCCGACGACGACCAGCTCGGCGCCGAGGCCCGCGGCCAGCTCGGCCACCGCCTTGCCGTCGAGCGCGTCGACCGCGTGCAGCTCGGCGACCTCGGCGATGCCGGCGTTGCCGGGGGCGCAGTGCAGCGCGGTGACGTCGGGGTCGAGGGACAGGGAGTGGCACAGGGCGTGTTCGCGGGCGCCGCTGCCGATGACGAGGACCTTCACGGGGGTCAGCCTAATGGCAAGGTTGCCGAAGACCGGGGGCCGGGTTTGCTGGAGTTTCCTCCAAGCGACCCCGAAGAGACCCGGGGAACGATCCCCAGGACGCTCCCCGGGGCACTCCCGAGGACGCGCTACTCGAACGAGGTACGCCCGTGGGCCGGCCAGGGCTACTCGTTCGAGAACTCCTCCACCACCGTCGCCCCCAGCTCCCGCACGATCAGTTCGTGGCCGGAGAGGGCCGACTCGTCCAGGTCGGGGTCGTCGTCCTCCGGGATGTCGTCCTCGGGCGCGACGGGGGGCGGCTCGGGGGCGGGCGTGGGCCGCGAGGCCGGAGCGGGTGCCGCCGGAGCGGCCGCGGGGCCGGAGGGCGGGGACGCGGGGGCCTGCGGGGCGGGCCGGGGCGCCGCGGGGCGGGGCGCGGCCGAGGCGCCGTAGCCCCCGCCGGAGTCGCCCGGGGCCGGGGGCGCGGAGCCGCCGGAGGGGTCGATGACCGCGTCGATCTTCCACTGCACGTTGAACTGCTCGGCCAGCGCCTGCCGCAGCACATCCTCGCTGCCACTGCCGGAGAAGTTGTCCCGCGCGCCCGCGTTGACGAAGCCGAGCTGGAGCGTCGTGCCGTCGAAGCCGACCACCTGGGCGTTCTGGCTGAGCAGGATCCAGGTGAAGCGGCGGCGGTTCTTGACGGCCTCCAGGATGTTCGGCCACAGGACGCGGGGGTCGAGGCCGCCCGCGGCGGCGGGTGCGGGTGCGAGAGCCGGTGCTGCCGTGGCCGTCGGCGCGGGGGCCGGGGCCGCCTGGGGCTGCGGCTGCGCGGGCGCGCGGCCGGGGGCCGGGGCCTGCTGTCCCTGACCGCCGGCCGGGGCGGCCGTGGGCCAGCCACCGGGGCGCCGGCCGCCACCGGCCGGTGCTGCCGTGGGCCAGGCGCCGGCGGCGGGCGCAGGGGAGGCCGGGGGCTGCGCCGGGGCCGGGGCGACGGCAGGCTCGGAGGTGGGGGTGGGGGTGGGGGTGGGCTCCGGGGCTGGTGCGGGCTGGGAGGCGGTCGGGGTGGGAGCGGGGGCGGGGGCGGGAGCGGGAGCGGGAGCGGGAGCGGGAGCGGGGGCCGGTGCTGCCGGAGCCCCCGGCGCGCGGACGGCGGCACGGGCCGCGGCGGGACCGCCGCCCGGCGGGACCGGCGGCATCGGCGCGACCGGCGCACCGCCGCCCTGGCCGTGGGCCTCGGGGCCGGGGACGTACCCCATGACGGGCGCGCCGGCACCGCCCGAGAAGTTGACGCCGCGTTCGAGGCGGTCGAGGCGGGCCATCACCGAGCGCTCGTCGCCGTAGGCGGCGGGGAGCAGCACGCGCGCGCAGATCAGTTCCAGCTGGAGGCGGGGCGAGGTGGCGCCGCGCATCTCGGTCAGGCCCTCGTTGACCAGGTCGGCGGCGCGGCTCAGCTCGGCGGCGCCGAACGTGGACGCCTGCGCCTGCATCCGCTCCAGGACGTCGGCCGGGGCGTCGAAGAGCCCCTTGTCCACCGCGTCCGGAACGGCGGCGAGGATCACGAGATCCCGCAGCCGCTCCAGCAGGTCCGCGACGAAACGGCGCGGGTCGTTGCCGCCCTCGATGACGCGGTCGACGACCTCGAAGGCCGCGGACCCGTCCCCGGTGGCGAAGGCCTCGACGACGGAGTCGAGCAACGAGCCGTCGGTGTAGCCGAGGAGGGAGGTGGCCATGGCATACGTCACACCTTCCTCTCCCGCACCGGCGAGGAGCTGGTCCATGACGGACATGGAGTCACGCACGGACCCGGCGCCGGCGCGCACGACCAGCGGCAGCACGCCCTCCTCGACGGGGATGTCCTCCCGCCCGCACACCTCGCCGAGGTAGTCCCGCAGCGTGCCGGGCGGAACGAGCCGGAAGGGGTAGTGGTGCGTACGCGACCGGATGGTCCCGATGACCTTCTCGGGCTCGGTGGTCGCGAAGATGAACTTGAGGTGCTCCGGCGGCTCCTCGACGACCTTCAGCAGTGCGTTGAAGCCCGCCGACGTGACCATGTGGGCCTCGTCGATGATGTAGATCTTGTACCGGCTGCTCGCGGGCCCGAAGAAGGCCTTTTCCCGCAGCTCACGGGCGTCGTCCACACCGCCGTGGGACGCGGCGTCGATCTCGATGACGTCGATGGAGCCCGGGCCGTTGCGCGCGAGGTCCCGGCACGACTGGCACTCGCCGCACGGGGTGGGGGTGGGACCCTGCTCGCAGTTCAGGCAGCGGGCGAGGATGCGCGCGCTGGTGGTCTTCCCGCAACCGCGCGGCCCGCTGAACAGGTACGCGTGATTGACCCGGTTGTTCCGCAGCGCCTGCTGCAACGGGTCGGTGACATGCTCCTGCCCGATGACCTCGGCAAAGGTCTCCGGGCGATAGCGGCGGTACAGCGCGAGAGACGACACGCATACGAGGTTATAGGCGCCCACTGACAACCCGGGAAAACAAGGGCCCCCCACGCACCCGCCAGAGCCGACCTACCCTTGCTGCCTTCCGGCCCTGGGGGAGTTCAGTCAGATAGCGCCACGTGAGGGGCTGCGCCCCACAGTACCCGATCGCGGACCGCGTTCAGTACCCGATCACCGCCCGGGGTCACTCCCGATCCGGGCCTGCGGGAACGGGTTCGCGAGCACTCCCCTCGGTCATGTAATGTTTCCGGCGGAGGATTCGCCTAGAGGCCTAGGGCGCACGCTTGGAAAGCGTGTTGGGGGCAACCCCTCACGAGTTCGAATCTCGTATCCTCCGCCTCAGCCCGACAGGGCAGTCGAAGGCCCCGACCGGTTCGCCGGTCGGGGCCTTTCGCGTTTCCGGATCCGAGGTCCGACAGGGGCAGGAGCGGGCGTGAGCCGGTCGGGATGTGAGGTGGAGCACGGTGGTGTGCGGTTCGAGCGGCGGCCCGAGTTCCTGGGTGCTGTCTACCGCGCCACCCGCACCGGTGCCGACACCGTCACCTGGTCCACGTCCGAGACGCGCACCGTCGCCTTCATCGTCCAGGTGCCCGGGAGGGGGAGGGTGAAGGAGTCGGCCGCCCAGTAGCCGCCGCGGTCGGTCACCCTGGTGTCCAGGGGGCCGATGCGCCTGGCGGGGAGGGTGAGGGTGATGCGGAGCTCAGGGACGGTGGACAGGCCGCCGTCGGGGCCGTAGACGACCGCCTGGACGGAGCAGGTGCCGACCCGGCCGGGGTCCAGGGTGATCTGGACCTTGCCCCGGCCGCCCGGGGTGCCGACGTCGAAGGGGATCGTCGTCACCGATGCCGTCGGGATGCCCGCGTCCGCCGTACCGGTCCCCGTCGCCTGCGCCGCATCCGTCGCCGTGCGGCCGGGGACGGTGCTGGTCAGGAGGGTCGTCAGGGCCAGGACCACCGCGGCCACGGCTGCCTCCGCCAGTACCGAGCGGCGCAGGTGGTGGAGGGGGATGGGCGGGGGCGGAGCGGGGGTGGGGGTGGGAGGGGACGGTTGCTCGGGGAGTGGGGGGCCCGTCGCCGGTTCGGGGATGCGGGCCGGGGTTGCCGTCCGTACCTGCGGCCGGGTCCGGGCCCCTGCCGTGCGGGTCGTCCAGGCGCGGGAGCAGGCCGCCGCCAGGAGCAGGGCGGCCACCGCGGCCAGTTTGGCCAGCAGGGTGCGGCCGTACGCCGTGTCCGTCAGGGCCTGCCAGGAACCGAGGCCCCGCCAGGACTGGTACACGCCGGTCACCGCGAGGACCGTCACAGAGGCGAGGGCCAGGCGGGAGAAGCGGGCCGGGACCGAGAGCGGGAGCGCCGGGGTGCGGGACAGGGTGCGCAGCAGCGCGGCCAGGCCACCCAGCCAGGTGCCCATGGCCAGCAGATGGAGGGTGGCGGAGGTGATCGCCAGCGGGACCTGGATGCCCGCCGCGGCGTGTTCGGCCGCCGCCCAGGTCAGGGCCAGGGGGACGGACACGGCCGCGGCCACCGCCAGTGTCGCGCGGCGGGGCAGACGGGTGCGGCGGGCCCGCAGCACCAGCACCACCGTGGCGGCCAGCAGCAGCAACGCCAGCCGGGCGAGGAGGAGTTCGCCGGGGCGGGTGGTCGCCGTACGGGCGAGGGCGGTGAGGGAGAGTGCCTGCGTCGGGGGCGCCCCCTCCTCGTACGGTGCGCGCAGGACGAACAGGGCCGCCGTGGACGCGATGAGGGTCCAGGCCGCCGCCAGGACGGGGGTGCGCAGCGGGGCCGCCTTCGGCGGGCGGCAGTACGCCACGAACGCGGCCGTGCCGAGGAGGAGGGCCACGGAGAGGTAGGCGAGGTAGCGCGCGATGTTGTACAGGGCCGCCGTCGCCGGGTTCTCCGTGGTGTCGGGGGCCGTGCTCGCGGCCGTCGCCGTGCGTGTGCCGACCGAGAAGGTCAGCGCGCCGGACACCGGGTGGCTGTCCGCCGAGACCACCCGCCAGGCGACCGTGTAGGTGCCCTGGGCGAGCCTGGCGGGCAGCGGGACGCGGGCGGTGTCCGGGCGGCCGGGGGCGTGGCCGGCGGCGCCCGTGCGCACGCGGTGGTTGGCGGGGTCGTAGACCCGGAACGAGTCGGTGAGCAGGCCGACCGACTCGGTGAACGTCAGGGTCACCTGACGGGGGGCCGTAGGCAGGACGGTGCCGTCGGCGGGGTCCGTCGCGCGCACGGCCGCGTGGGCCGAGGCCGGGGCCGCCACGCCGAGGAGGAGCAGGAGCAGACCGGTGCAGAGCAGGGCCAGGCGGCGCGGCCAACGGCTCGGCCGGGCGCCGTTCGGCCGACGGTTCAGCCGTCCGCTCGGCCCTCGGTGTCGGTCGCGCAGCTGCACCTGGTCCCCTCCGTCGGCCCGCCGTGTTCCCCATGGGTCGTGTTCCCTATAGGTACGGAGGGTTCGGCTCCGTTGCTCACCACGTCGGGCGGGCCGAGACACCCCCGTCCACGACCAGGTCGTGCCCGGTGATCCAGCTCGCGAGCGGCGAGGCCAGGAACACACAGGCGTCGGCCACGTCCTCGGGGCGGCCCAGGCGGCCGGTGGGGGCGGCGGCGAGCCAGCGGCGCACGCCGTCCGGCCAGGCGTCGGCGAGTCCCTCGCGGTCGATGAGGCCGGGCGAGACCGTGTTGACGCGAATGCCGTCCGGACCGTACTCCAGGGCCGCCGCGCGGGCGTGCATGACCACCGCCGCCTTGGCCGCGCTGTAGTGGGCGTGGCCGGGGGCGGGGCGGTCGGCCTCGATGGAGGCGATGTGGGTGACGGTGCCGCCGCCGTGCGCGCGCATGTGGGCCGCGGCGGCCTGGGTGCAGGCGAAGACGCTGGTGAGGTCGGTGTCGACGACCGCACGCCAGTCGGCCGCCGTCATCCCGGGCAGGGGCTGCACGGGCTGGACGGCCGCGTTGTTGACGAGCGCGGTGAGGTGGCCGCCGGACCACCGCGTCGTCTCCCCGATCAGGCGGTGGCAGGCGTCCTCGTCCGTCAGGTCCGCCCGCAGGACGACGGCCTCGCCGCCCGACTCCCGGATGCGGTCGGCGACTTCACCGGCCGCCGCCACCGCCGTACGGCAGTGCAGGGCCACCGCCGCGCCCCGCTCGGCGAAGCGCAGGGCGATGGCGCGGCCGATGCCGCCGCCCGCGCCGGTCACCAGCGCCGTCTGTCCTTCGAGGAGGGTGTGCGTGTTCATGGGCGGGACAGTTCCGTGATGCGGGCCGCCTCGGCGGGGTAACGCGCCGTCAGGGCGGCCGCGTCGCCGTGTTCGTAGTCCGCCTCGGTGAATCCGGGGGCCATCGTGGTGCCGAAGAGCGTCCACGCGCCGCCCGGGGCGACCCGCCCGCCCATCCAGGTGCCGGCGGGCACGGTCAGCTGGACGTGTTGGCCGGACAGCGGGGCGGGGCCGAGGACGGCGGTGCGGGCGGTGCCGTCGGGGGCGAGGAGCAGGAGGCGGAGCGGGTCGCCGAGGTAGAAGTGCCAGATCTCGTCGGTGGGCAGGCGGTGCAGGGCGCTGTAGTCGTCCGCGGTGAGCAGGGCGACGATGGCGGAGCCCGCCGGGCGGCCGTCCGGTCGGGCGGGTCCCGCCCAGGTACGCCGGTACAGGCCGCCTTCGCGGGGGATGGGTTCGAGTCCGTAGTGGGCGATCAGCTCTCGGGGCGTCGTCACGGGGAGAAGGCTAGCCAGCCCGGAGGGCCCACCGTCCGTTCCGGGAAGGCGAGTTGGGCCCGCTCCGCCCGCCTCGTTCGCCTCGCCCATCTCGCCCATCTCGTTCATCTCGTTCGCCTCGCCCATCTCGTTCGCCTCGTTCAAGGAGGCGCGCTGCGCAGAGCCCTCACGGCGACTCCGGCGGCGACGGACGACTGCCGGGGCGGGGCACCCCCGGCTGCGGCCCGCGCGCGGCCGGGCGATCATCGAGCCATGGACGTCACCCTGCACCTCGCCCAGGACCCCGAGGCCGACGCGCTGCTCGGTCGCTCCCCGCTCGCCGCGCTGGTGGGCATGCTGCTCGACCAGCAGGTTCCGATGGAGTGGGCGTTCAAGGGCCCGCGCACCATCGCCGACCGGCTCGGCGCCGGAGGCGAGGGAGACCTCGACGCGCACGAGATCGCCGCGATGAACCCCGAGGACTTCGCCGCGCTGCTCTCCGACAAGCCGGCGGTGCACCGCTACCCCGGCTCGATGGCCAAGCGGATCCAGCAGCTGTGCCAGTACCTCGCCGAGCACTACGACGGGGACGCCGAGGCCGTCTGGCGGAACGTCCCGACCGGTGCCGAGCTGCTGAAACGGCTGGAGGCACTGCCCGGGTTCGGCAAGCAGAAGGCCCAGATCTTCCTCGCGCTGCTCGGCAAGCAGCTCGGCGTCACGCCCCCGGGTTGGCGGGAGGCGGCCGGCGCGTACGGCGAACCGAAGGCCTACCGCTCCGTCGCCGACATCACCGGCCCCGAGTCACTGGCCAAGGTGCGGGCGCACAAGCAGGAGATGAAGGCGGCGGCGAAGGCCTCCGGCACGTAGGCCCGTTCACCCGACCGGCCCTCCCTGATGGCACGCCCCGCCCCGCCGGTCACAGCATGAACCATGACCGAGGCACCGAGCAGTGGCTCCGACCAGGGCCCTGGGTACGACGACCGGAACGTCCACGCGGCCCGGCAGGCGGGCGGGGCGGCGGGCAGGCGGCACGAGCCCGAGCCGCCGTTCGAAGGCCCGCTGCACGCCCTGTCCCGGGCCGCCTGGCAGGTGGTCCTGGTCACCGGGATCGCCTCGCTGATCCTCGGGATCCTGGTCCTGGTCTGGCCCGGCCCCTCGCTGCGCGCGGCCGGCGTCCTCTTCGGCCTCTACCTCCTCATCAGCGGTATCTTCCAGCTGGGCGCCGCGTTCGGCACGCACACGGCGACCTCGCTGCGCGTGCTGGCCTTCATCAGCGGTGCCCTGTCGATCCTGCTCGGCCTGCTCAGCTTCCGCGGGCCCATGCAGTCGATCCTGCTGCTCGCCCTGTGGATCGGCATCGGCTGGCTGATCCGCGGCATCACCCAGACCCTGGCCGCCGCCTCCGACCCGCGCACCCCCGCCCGGGGCTGGCAGGTCTTCCTCGGGATCCTCACCTTCATCGCCGGCATCGTGCTCATCGACTCGCCGTTCCACTCGGTCGCCGTCCTGACCCTCGTCGGCGGCATCTGGCTGGTCGCGGTCGGGATCACGGAGATCATCACCGCGTTCCGCATCCGCGGCCGGGCCAAGCGGATCCCGAAGACCGCCTGAGCCGCAGACCGGCCTGAGCCGTCGTACCGACCCGTCGCCCCGTTTCGTCAACGCGATGTCCTTCTCCTCCTCCGACCGGGCGGATCTGCGGCCGTCTGTGCTGCACCCACCGCCCGCGCCGGGGAGAAACCCGTCGTGAGCAGGACCTCGCGCCGCCCGCGCAGCCGTACCTGGCTGCGGGTGCTCGTGCTGCTCCTCGCCCTGTGGGTGCCGGTCGCGCACGCGCAGGCCCACGCGGCCCCCGTCTGCGCCGTCTCGGCCGACACCTCCGAGCACCACGACGGCCACGACGTCACCGACGCCCTCGACGGCCTCGATCTCCTCCTGCGGCCGGCCGCCCGTGCCGTCCACCGGGCCGACGCTCCCGAGTGCCCCGCGCCCCTGCCCGGCCCGGCCGCGCCGGCGCGCCGCGCGTGCCTCCCCGCGCTCCGGGCGCCGTACGCGACACCCCTGCTGCGCACGGTGGTTCTGCGCTGCTGACAGACCCGCGTCCCCACACCACGCAAGGTCAGTCGGCTCGACGCAAGGAGCACAGCCATGCCCCAGGATCCGTACGCCGTCCTGCGCGCCCTGCTGCGCGCGGAGGCGAGGCGCGCCGCGGCGCGCAAGCCGGACGAGAACCGTCCGGAACCGCAGCGGAAGCCCGAGGAACGGGACCGCTGAACGCACCGGCCCGGCGGGGCCGCCGTCTCCGCCGGGCCGTGCCGAACGGGGAACGGGTGATCTCGCTGCCCGGCCGCGTGCCCACCGAGCGGGCCGGCGACCTCCCGGGGCACAGGCGCGGGCGGCGCCTCGGGCCGCGGCGGCGGTCGGCTTCTCGTACGCCGACTCGCGGTCCACAGCCTGTGCATAACGCTCGTGGAGCGCGCGGCGCTTCCGTGGACGGCGTGGTCTCGCGGTCACTCGACGCAGGCCCCGTTCCCAGTACCAGCCCATTTGCCCGTTTCGCTCCATCTTTTCAGGGCTTTCAAAAGGGCGCACTCAGCCGCCATGGCTGCGCCCGGAACGTCTGGGCCGGTAGGCTTTCCGTGTGATCTTCAAGCGCATCGGAAACGGCCGGCCGTACCCCGACCACGGCCGGGAAAGCACCCGGCAGTGGGCGGACGTCGCGCCGCGCCCGGTCCGCCTCGATCAGCTCGTGACCACCAAGCAGCAGCTCGATCTGGAGACCCTGCTGGCGGAGGACTCGACGTTCTACGGCGACCTCTTCGCACACGTCGTGAAGTGGCAGGGCGACCTCTATCTGGAGGACGGCCTGCACCGCGCGGTCCGCGCCGCCCTCCAGCAGCGCCAGGTGCTGCACGCACGCGTGCTCGAACTCGACTGACCCGGCCCGGCGCGGCCGTTGGCCCTTTCGGGTTCCGCTGAGCGGGATCGACTGATCATCTAATAGGCATCGCCGCTCGGGCGCACTACGCTGCGCCCATGAGCATGCTGACTCCCCCTGGCATGGGCGGCCAGTACCGGATCACGGGGGACAAATACCCTCGGATGCGTCCGCCGCGGCGCCGCGCCCGGCTCGTGGCCGCCGTGGTCGCGTCCGCCTGCGCGCTCGGCCTGATCGCCTGGGGCACCCTGCAGCTCATCGACGTCTTCTCCGGCGGCACCAAGAAGACCACGGCGACCGGTGCGAAGACCGCCTGCCGGCCCGGGGCCGCCGCCACGGCCACGCCGGCCGCACAGCCGAAGACGCTGCCCAAGCCGGGCCAGATCACCGTGAACGTCTACAACGCCACCGCCCGCGGCGGGCTCGCCAAGGCCACCGCCGACGAACTCAAGAAGCGCGGCTTCAAGATCGGTGACGTGGGCAACGCGAGCAAGGACTACGACAAGAAGGTCAAGGGCACCGGCGTACTCCTCGGCCCCGCCGCCGCCCAGGACAGCTCGCTGCCGGTGCTGGCCACCGAACTGGCCGGCGCCGAGCGCCGCACCGACGCCGGCCGCAAGGGCGCCGACCTGGACCTCATCCTGGGCGACGGCTTCACGGCACTGGCGAAGCCCGCGGACGCCCAGCAGGCGTTGACGGCCCTGACGGCGCCGCAGTCGGCGGCGACGTCGAAGAAGGGGTGCTGAAAAGCTCCCCGCAGGGGTGCCGGAGCTACTCCGCCGCGCCGTACAGCCGGTCTCCCGCGTCACCCAGCCCCGGCACGATGTAGCCGTGCTCGTTGAGGTGGTCGTCCACCGCCGCCGTCACGACCGTCACCGGCGTGCCCGCCAGCTCGCGCTCCATCACCGCTACGCCCTCGGGCGCGGCGAGCAGCACCACGGCGGTCACATCGTCCGCACCGCGCCTGATCAGCTCCTGGATCGCCGCGACGAGCGTGCCGCCCGTGGCCAGCATCGGGTCCAGGACGTACACCTGGCGGCCCGAGAGGTCCTCCGGCATGCGCGAGGCGTACGTGGAGGCCTGGAGGGTCTCCTCGTTGCGGATCATGCCCAGGAAGCCCACCTCGGCGGTCGGCAGCAGCCGGACCATGCCGTCCAGCATGCCGAGACCGGCGCGCAGGATCGGCACGACCAGCGGGCGCGGGCGGGCGAGCTTGACGCCCGTGGTCCGCGCGACCGGGGTGTCGATGTCGACGGCCTCGGTGCGCACGTCCCGCGTGGCCTCGTAGGCCAGCAGGGTGACCAGTTCATCGGCCAGCCGGCGGAAGGTCGCGGAGTCGGTGCGCCGGTCGCGCAGCGTGGTGAGCTTGTGAGCGACCAGGGGGTGGTCGACGACGTGGAGACGCATGCCCCTAACGGTACCTGCGACCGAACCCCCTCCGGCCCTGGCGTCGAAGGGGCCGTACGGGGGAAAGTGGGAGGGACGGAACCGGGGTGGTGCGACGTGCCTGACCTGCCTGACCTTCCTGAGGACGCGCCCGGGGACACCGGCGGCACCGGGGACTCCGGCGAGCCCCCGATACGCGCCGGCGGAGTCCCCGAGTCCGACGCCGAACGGCGCCGCCGACGCGCCGAGTTCCTGCGTGATCTCACCGAGGCCCGCGAGCTGCGCGCCCGGGTCCAGCCGCGGCGCGCCAAGGCCGCCCGCATGCGCCACGCGCAGCGCATGCGGACATTCCGCTGGTAGGCCGTCCGTGGTCCGCCGTACCCGCACAGGGTGGAACCGCCCGCGAGGAGGAGGCGTCAGGAGCGGGGCCCGGTGGGAAAGTTCTCGGTGAGGAAGATCCACGTCCACGGCGGTGTTTGCGTGGTGGGCGTGCGTGAGCGCTGGGAAAAGCCGCGTACGATCCGCAAGGCGGCTGCGAGACACAGGGAGCCGAAGACGTCCCCTGAACGTCTTGTTTCTGCCACGATTCCGAGTGGGTGGGGCTCGGAGCCCAGCTCTCTCCACCCACATACCTCCGCCGGGGGGACCCCCAACCGGCACACCTATGACCAGTGGGAGAGTCACGGTGTACTTCGCCGCACTGCTCGCGCGCACCGAAGACGGGTGGGAAGCGAGCGACACGGAGCTCGACAATGTGGAGACCCTGTCGGATCTGGCCGACCTGGCCCGGGAAGCCTCTCCCGACGACGACACGGTGCTCGTCCTGATCGAGCAGGAGGACGCCTGGTTCGGCGTCGTCCGCATCGACGGCGAGGACGACCCCCGCATCTACGTCTCGGACGCCGCCGCCGCCCAGCGCAGCGCGTACGGCGAGCTGCTGCTCACCGACGAACTGCTCGGCCGGGAGCCCGGCTCGGACGACGGCCCCGACCTGGACTCCCTGGACCTCGACGGCACGGAGGACGGCGAGTCGGAGGAGGAGGATGACGACGACGACGCTGCCGGCGGCGGCGCCGACGCCGTCCCGCACAGCCCGGTGGGCGACAGCCGGATCCTCGACGACCTGGGCATCGGCGAGAAGGAGCTGCGCGTCCTGGACGCCGAGGACGCGCTGGGCTCGATCGCCGAGGCCCTGGGCGCCGCCGAGGTCCTGGAGACCGTCCGCTGACCACCGGGAACTCCGAGAGTCCGGCAGCCGTGGCGGACCCGGTACGCGACCGCTGGCGGGCCGCGATGCGGCTCGCCCTGGACGAGGCCGAGCGGGCCGTCCGGGGCGGCGACGTCCCCGTCGGCGCCGTCGTCCTGTCCCCGGACGGTACGACGGTGCTCGGCGCCGGGCACAACGAGCGCGAGGCCACCGGTGATCCCACGGCCCACGCGGAGGTCCTCGCGATCCGGCGGGCCGCGGCACGGCTCGGGGAGTGGCGGCTGACCGGCTGCACGCTCGTGGTCACGCTGGAGCCGTGCACGATGTGCGCCGGCGCGCTCGTCCAGTCCCGCGTCGACCGGGTCGTCTACGGCGCCCGGGACGACAAGGCGGGCGCGGCGGGCTCGCTGTGGGACGTGGTCCGCGACCGGCGGCTCAACCACCGGCCCGAGGTGATCGAGGGCGTCCTCGCGGCGGAGTGCGCGCAGCTGCTCACGGAGTTTTTCCGGGACCGCTGAATACCGATTTCGAACCATGCCCCGCCGTGCTGTAGGGTCTCCCTCGGTAGCGTGTCCGAGCGGCCGAAGGAGCTCGCCTCGAAAGCGAGTGTGGCGCAAGTCACCGAGGGTTCAAATCCCTCCGCTACCGCTTCGAAGAAGGGTCCCGTCTCACGACGGGGCCCTTCTCGTCGTACGGATCCGGTCGTACGGACCCCGCACGTGCGCGCCGCTCACGCGGGCCGGCAAAGGGTCCCCGGCGGCGGGCCGTTGGTCCTCGAACGAGGCGTGAAGGTTACACTCGCGGCCGGCAACAGGGGCCCACAGGGACAGGCACAGGGGAGGCCGCGGTGGCGGTGAACGCCAAGAAGATCGCCGTGTACGCGCTCGTGGTCTTCGCGCTGTACGTGATCATCACTGACCCGCCCAAGGCGGCGCACTACGTCCAGATAGTCTTCGAGGGCATATCGGACGCCGCCAAGTCCGTGGGCGACTTCATGACGTGGCTCGCCAACGGGGGAAAGAGCTGAGGTACATCGCATGATCCGGCACCTGGTCCTCTTCAAGCTCAACGAGGGCGTCGAGCGCGACGATCCGCGGGTCGTCGCCGGTGTGGAGGCCTTCAGGGCCCTGGGCGACCAGATCGAGGAGCTGCGGTTCTGGGAGTGCGCCTGGAACATCACCGACCGGCCCATCGCCTACGACTTCGCGATCAACTCGGCCGTCGAGGACACCGACGCCCTCCGGCGCTACCTGGAGCACCCGGCCCATCAGGCGGGTGCCGCCCTGTGGCGCGAGTTCGCCACGTGGGTGATCGCCGACTACGCCTTCTGATCCCCGCTCCACCCGAGCCCTCCGCCGGACCGGCGGGGGGCTTTCGTGTGTCGCACGCCCCAACTTGTCGAAATTTGAACACAACACGGCGTTATGCGGTGCTTGCACACAGTGCACATGTCTTGTGATGCTATGACCGCTTTTGATCGATGATTGAGCGACGAAGAGGTGGCGTTGACCGTGTCGGCCAGTACTGCGCCACCCCAGGAGGAGGAGGCACCCCCTGCGCCCGATCCCGCGCCCGTACCCCCCGAGAAGCGGCGCAGCGCCGACACCCGAGCCCTCACCCAGGTGCTCTTCGCCGAACTGAAGCAGCTCGCTCCGGGCACGCCGGAGCACAACCGGGTGCGCGGGTCACTGATCGAGGCGAACCTCCCGCTCGTGCGCTACGCGGCCGCGCGCTTTCGCTCCCGCAACGAGCCGATGGAGGACGTCGTCCAGGTCGGCACCATCGGCCTGATCAACGCCATCGACCGCTTCGACCCGGACCGGGGCGTGCAGTTCCCGACCTTCGCGATGCCGACCGTCGTCGGCGAGATCAAACGGTACTTCCGGGACAACGTCCGCACGGTCCACGTACCGCGCCGGCTGCACGAGCTGTGGGTGCAGGTCAACAGCGCGACCGAGGACCTCACCACGCTCTTCGGCCGCTCCCCGTCCACCGCCGAGATCGCCGAGCGGCTGCGGATCAGCGAGGACGAGGTGCTGAGCTGCATCGAGGCGGGACGGTCGTACCACGCCACCTCGCTGGAGGCCGCGCAGGAGGGCGACGGACTGCCCGGTCTGCTGGACCGGATCGGCTACGAGGACCCGGCCCTCGACGGCGTGGAACACCGCGACCTGGTCCGGCATCTGCTCGTCCAACTCCCCGAGCGCGAGCAGCGCATCCTCCTCCTGCGCTACTACAGCAACCTCACCCAGTCGCAGATCAGCGCGGAGCTGGGCGTTTCCCAGATGCACGTCTCGCGGCTCCTCGCCCGCAGCTTCCAGCGGCTGCGCTCCGCGAATCGCATCGACGCCTAAGGGCTCCGCGCGTAAGGGCTCGCGCTTAAGGGCCCGCGCTTAAGGGGCTTGCGCCTAAGGGCACGATAAGAATCGGTACGGACCGAAGCGTGGGGGGCGTTCGGTCGATGCATAGCGGGCGCACGGAAGCACGCCTCAAGCGGTTCTGCATCGCATACCCGAGCGAGCGGTAACCGTCGCGGGCGAATCGCTCACCTGGGCCGATGACGGCAGTTGGGGCCCGAAATAGCGTCAGACCCCTTCTCTCCAGGGCCGATTCGGATCTCTCATGTCGACATGTCACTACAGCGTGTTGCCGACATGTGACATTCTGCGGGAGACGCGTTTGCCGGGCCCTCGGCTCCGGTATTCAGGTGAAGGCTGCGTTGCTCGAAAGACGGCGCCGCCACGACCGTCCCGCGACCCAAAGGGGGTGGCATGTCCGCAGACCAGAGCAGCTCGAAGGTGCTGACGCCCGCGCCGAGCGAGGCAGCGCCCAAGGAGCTCGACGCTCTCGACGTCCTCGACGGAATCGAGGCCGTCACGGCCCTCGACGCCGTGCCGTCCCCGCCTGCCCAGGAGGCCGCGCCCGTCCCGGTCCTGCCGGCCACCGGGGACATCGACACCCGCACCCTGTCCCGCTCGCTGTTCCTGCGGCTCGCCGCCCTCGGCGAGGACAGCCCCGAGCGGGCCTACGTCCGGGACACCCTGATCGAGCTGAACCTGCCGCTGGTCCGCTACGCGGCCGCGCGCTTCCGCTCCCGCAACGAGCCGATGGAGGACATCGTCCAGGTCGGCACCATCGGCCTGATCAAGGCGATCGACCGTTTCGACTGCGAACGGGGCGTGGAGTTCCCGACCTTCGCGATGCCGACGGTGGTCGGCGAGATCAAGCGGTTCTTCCGGGACACCTCGTGGTCGGTGCGCGTCCCGCGCCGCCTCCAGGAGCTGCGCCTCGCCCTCACCAAGGCGAGCGACGAACTCTCCCAGAAACTGGACCGCTCCCCGACGGTGACGGAACTGGCCGCCGTGCTCGGCGTCTCCGAGGAGGACGTCGTCGACGGCCTCGCGGTCGGCAACGCCTACACCGCCTCCTCCCTCGACTCCCCGGCCCCCGAGGACGACGGCGGCGAGGGCTCGCTGGCCGACCGCCTCGGCTACGAGGACACGGCCCTGGAGGGCGTGGAGTACCGCGAGTCCCTGAAGCCCCTGCTGGCCAAACTCCCGCCCCGCGAGCGCCGGATCATCATGCTCCGCTTCTTCGCCAACATGACGCAGTCCCAGATCGGCGAGGAGGTCGGCATCTCCCAGATGCACGTCTCCCGGCTGCTGACGCGGACGCTGGCGCAGTTGCGGGAAGGGCTGATCTCGGACTGAGAACCGACTGAGGGTTCATTTCTGACGGTTCGTCAGCGACACTGGCCCGATGCTGCGCGCGACAGGGCCGGACGACACCGCTCCAACAACCCGTGCGACATGGACGCGTGGCCGCCGAGGCGCCGTTACGGCAGCATCGGCGGTCGTCGTCGTCCTGGGCGGGGTGCTCGCCGCGTGCGCGGACCGGGGCCCGGGCGGCGGTTACGTCGCGGTCGGCACGGTGGGCGGTCCGGACCGGGCCGGTACGGCGGCGGCCACCCCGACGGGCTCGGTCTCGCTGACCCCGCTCGACAGCAACTCGCCGACGACCCCGTCCGGTTCACCGCGCCCGAGCGCCGCGTCAGCCACTGCCGTCGCTTCCGGCTCCCCCGGCAGCCCGGGGCTGAGCACACCGGCGCCGGCCACATCCGGTCCCTCCGGCGGCGCAGGCGGCCCGTCCGGCACGACGCCCACGCCTCCCGAACCGTCCGCCTCCGGCACCTCCCCCACCCCAACTCCCGGCGCCGGCACGGCCGTCGGCCCGGCGGAGCTCTCCTGGGGCAAGCCGGCGACGAAGGACACCGATCAACGCTGGTGCCAGAAGGTGACCGTCGAGTTCCGCAACTCGGGCGGTACGGCGGTGCGTTCGGGCTCGGTGACGTTCGGGACGCACGTCATCGGCGCGCTCGGCATCGACTGGGAGACGATCGACTCGGCGGCCGGCCTCCCGGTGCCGATCGCGCCGGGCGCGCGGGTGAAGCCCGTCTGGACGGTGTGCGTCGACGCCTGGCGCGTGCCGCTCGGCATGCACATCGAGACGCGGGACGTCTCCGTCCAGTGGAAGTGATCCCGGCGCGGGGGACTACTTGAGCGCCAGCCAGGCCACGCCCGCCACCACGGCGATCGCGACGATGACGCCGATGATCAGGCCGACGCGCGGACCGCCGGAGGAGGAGGTCGCGGCCGTCTGCGCCTGGCGCCCCTGGGGGGCCTCGTCGACGAACGCGCGGAACATCTGGGTGCTGCCGGCGGGGTCGTAGTTGCCCTCGGGGCCCTGGGTGTTAGCCATGGCCCGAGACCTTAGCGAAGACGGCCCCGGCCGCCCAAGTGGGGTCCACCACGGCCCCAACGGGACAGAGGGGGGCACGCCACCCACCCCCACCTGCATATTTACGTTTGCAATACGTGCCTTTGCCAAGTTTTTGCGTCGCCGGACCCCGATTTGTTTGCCTGCAGCAACCAAACACTCTATGGTTGCCCCAAGCAACGAATACGGGAGGTGTGATGGCCGAGCAGGCGCAGTTCGAAGAGCTGGCGCGTCAGCTCAGTGCCGTCGGAGCCGTGAAACGGGACCTGGGGCGGATCCTTCCGCCCGACTGCCCGAACGGCTCGGCCGCCGTGCTGACCCTGCTGGGGCGCCACGGCGACATGCGCATGAGCAAGCTCGCGGAGCTGCTCTCCGTGGACATGTCGGTCACCAGCCGGCATGTCGCGCACGTCGCGGCGCGCGGCTGGATCGAACGGCTGCCGGACCCCGCGGACAAGCGCTCGCGGATCCTGCGCCTGACGCCCGCGGGGCTGGCACAGCTCGACGAGCTGTCCCGGCGCACCACGCACCTGCTCGCGGAGCGGCTCGCCGACTGGACCGACGAAGAGGTCGCCCAGCTCATCCGGCTGATGACCCGCCTGCGCGACTCGTTCGGCGACTGCCGGTCCGCCTCCTCGGCGTGCCGCATCCCCGCCCCCGTACTCGAAAAGACCACCCGTACACCCGCAAGCACGTAAGAAAAGGAAGCCCATGGCAACGACCACACCAGCCGGTGTGCGGGCTCATGCCAAGCACGGGGGAGGCTCCTCGGCAGAGCACGCCCCGATGACGCACCGGCAGATCATGGAGGCGCTGTCCGGCCTGCTCCTGGGCCTGTTCGCCGCCATCCTCTCCTCGACGATCGTCACCAACGCACTGCCGACGATCATCAAGAGCATCGGCGGCGGCCAGTCCGCCTACACCTGGGTCGTCACGGCGGCACTGCTCGCCATGACCGCCTCCGTGCCGCTGTGGGGCAAGCTCGCCGACCTGGTCAGCAAGAAGGCCCTCGTCCAGATATCCCTTGTCATCTACGTCATAGGCTCGGTCGTCGCCGGTCTCGCGCAGAACCCGGCGATGCTGATCAGCGCGCGTGTCATCCAGGGCCTCGGCGCCGGCGGTCTGTCCGCCCTGGTGCAGGTCATCATGGCCGCGATGATCTCCCCGCGCGAGCGCGGCCGGTACTCCGGCTACACCGGCGCCACCTTCGCCCTCGCGACCGTCGGCGGCCCGCTGCTCGGCGGCGTCATCACCGACACCTCGTGGCTCGGCTGGCGCTACTGCCTGTTCGTCGGCATCCCCTTCGCTCTGATCGCGCTGGTCGTGCTGCAGAAGACGCTGCACCTGCCGGTCGCCAAGCGGAAGGTCAAGGTCGACTGGACCGGCGCCTTCTTCATCACCGCGGCCGCCTCGCTGCTGCTGGTCTGGGTCACCTTCGCCAACGACAAGTACGCCTGGCTGTCCTGGCAGACGTACACGATGGTGGGCGGCACGATCGTGCTCGCGCTGCTGTTCGTGTTCACCGAGACCAGGGCCGCCGAGCCGATCATCCCGCTGCGCTTCTTCCGCAACCGCACGATCACGCTGGCCTCGCTGGCCTCCCTGTTCGTCGGTATCGGCATGTACGCGGGCACCGTGTTCTTCTCGCAGTACTTCCAGCTGGCCCGCGACAAGTCGCCGACGATGTCCGGCGTCATGACCATCCCGATGATCGGCGGCCTGTTCGTCGCGTCCATGGTCTCCGGCCGCTTCATCACCAGCACCGGCCGCTGGAAGGGCTGGCTGGTCGGCGGCGGTGTCTCCCTCACCGCGGGCCTCGCCCTGCTCGGTCTGATGCGCTACGACACCCCGTACTGGGAGCTGTCGATCTACATGGCGCTGCTCGGCATCGGCGTCGGCACGATGATGCAGAACCTGGTGCTGTCCACGCAGAACCAGGTCGCCCCGCACGAGCTGGGCGCCGCCTCCTCCGTGGTGAGCTTCTTCCGCTCCCTCGGCGGTGCGGTCGGCGTCGGCGTGCTCGGCTCGGTCATGTCCGAGCGGATCACCCACCACGCCAAGGACACCATCACCGAGCTGAGCCCGAAGGCGCAGGAGGCCGCGGCCAAGGCCGTCGGCAGCGGCAAGCTGCCCGACATGAACGCGCTGCCGGCCCCGGTGCGCACCTGGCTGGAGGGCGCCTACGGCCACGGCATCGCGGACGTCTTCCTCTACGCGGCCCCGTTCGCGCTGATCGCGCTCATCACGGTGCTGTTCATCAAGGAGGTCCCGCTGCGGACGTCCGGCGCGCTGGCCCAGGCCGCGCAGGAGAAGAGCGGGGCGGCCGCGGAAGCCGCCGCCCCCGTGGAGAGCGTTGTGACCACTGTGGAGAACACCGTGCAGGAGCCCGCACAGCAGAAGGTGCCCAGCTGGGCCGCGCCCGTCGTGTCGGACACCTCCGCCGCGTCCCCGGCCGCGGCCGCCGCGCCGGCGGCGACCGCCGTCGCGCTCGCCGAGCCCGCCTCGGGCGGCAGCGGCGGCACCCCGGTGCACGGCTTCGTCCGCGGCGCCGAGAGCGCCCCGGTCCCGCAGGCCGCGGTCACCCTGATCTCGCTGACCGGCCGCCAGCTGGGCCGCGCGGTCGCCCAGGGCGACGGCTCCTACTCCGTCGACGCCCCCGGCACGGGTTCGTACGTCCTCATCGCCTCCGCCGACGGCTACCAGCCGCAGGCCTCCACCATCGTGGTGGGCGGCGAGCCGCTGTCGTACGACATCCTGCTCAGCGGCACCAGCGGGCTGACCGGTGTGGTCCGGGCCGCGGGCAGCGCGCTGCCGGTCAAGGACGCGATGGTGATCGTCACCGACGTCCGCGGTGACCTGCTGGCCACCGCCGCCACCGGCGAGCAGGGCCAGTTCGCCTTCACCGACCTGGTGCCGGGCACGGTCACCCTGGCCGTCAACGCGAGCGGCTTCCGGCCGCGCGCCCTGCCGGTCGAGGTCGGCACCACCGGACTCACCCGGATCGAGATCGACCTGGACGCCGGTGCCCGGCTCCAGGGTGTCGTCCGGGCCCCGCACGGCCCGCTGGCCGACGCCCGGGTGACCCTGGTCGACCAGGCCGGCAACGTGGTCGGCACCTCCACCACCGGTACGGACGGGGCGTACGCCTTCACCGACCTGGACAGCGGCGAGTACACCGTCATCGCGACGGGCTACCCGCCGGTGGCGACGGCCCTGACCGTGGCCGGCTCCGGGGTCGACGGGCACCAGATCGAACTCGCTCACCCCGGCGAGTAGTTCCACCCCGGCCCGTGGCGCACGTACGGTCGTACCCGTCGTGCGTGTGCCACGGGCCGGTTCGCTTGAGACCGATGAGCAAGGCTTTGCAGGGAGAAAACGGGATGGGACTGACCGCGAAGATCCGTACGCGGGACGGGTGGGCCGTGTCGCACGCGGTCGTCACGGTGACCGACATGACCGGTTCGCAGGTGCTGCGCGCCGAGACGGATACCGAGGGAGCCGTGCGGGACACCACCGAGCTGGCGCCGGGGGCGTACACCGTGATCGTGACCGCCGTGGGCTACGCGCCCGCGGCCTCCTCGGCGATCGTCACCGCGAGCGGCCGCGCCGAGGTCGGCACGGTCACACTGGCCCGGCAGGGCGGCACCGAGCTGCCGCCGCCCGGCCCCTGGACGATCGACCCGGTGCACTCCTCCGTCGCCGCGGTCGCCCAGCACCTGGGCATCTCCAGCGTGCACGGCCGGTTCGCGGAGTTCGGCGGCACGATCGAGATCGCGCCCGACGACATCGCCAAGTCCCGGGTGGAGGCCGTGATCAAGGCCGCGTCCGTCGACACCGGCAACGGCATGCGCGACACGCACCTGAAGTCCGCGGACTTCCTGGACGTGGAGCAGCACCCGGAGATCACCTACCGCTCCACCGGCCTGTCACCGGCCGGCTCCGACCGCTGGACGGTGCACGGCGAGCTGTCCATGCACGGCATCGTGCGGCCGGTCGACCTGGACCTGGCCTACCTCGGCACCGGCGCCGACCCCTGGGGCGGCACACGCGCCGCGTTCCGCGCGACGGCGGAGCTGCGCCGCGAGGACTTCGCCATGAACTACAACCAGGTCCTCCAGGCCGGCATCGCCGCGATCGGCACGACGCTGAAGGTCGAGCTGGACATCCAGGCGGTCCAGGGGGATTCACTGCCCCAGGCGTAGGCACAGCAGGGTCAGCCACAGCGGCCGTTGCTGCCTCTAGGCTGGCTTGCCATGGCACCGAACATCGCGACCAACACCCGTGTATCGCTCGCCGAGCTGCTGGACTTCGTACGCCCCCGCCATCGCGCGCTGCTCATCACGCGCCGCGCCGACGGCGGGCCGCAGGCCTCCCCGCTGACCTGTGGGGTCGACGACGCGGGCCGGATCGTCGTCTCCACCTATCCCGAGCGCGCCAAGACCCGCAACGCCAAGCGCGACCACCGGGTCAGCCTGCTCGTCCTGAGCGACGAGTGGAACGGCCCCTGGGTCCAGATCGACGGCACCGCCGAGGTCCTCGACGCCCCCGACTCCGTGGAACCGCTCGTCGAGTACTACCGCAACATCGCCGGCGAACACCCCGACTGGGACGAATACCGCGAGGCGATGCTGAAACAGGGCAAGTCCCTCATCCGCGTCACCCCCGACCGCTGGGGCCCGGTGGCGACCGGGGGGTTTCCGGC